>CAOJQZ010000008.1 GCA_948441955.1 uncultured Lachnospiraceae bacterium
AAAAGCAAATGGTGTTTGCGATTATGAAATGAATGGTGTATACTTTATCTGCAAAGAAAGACAATATATGAAAAGTGAAATGGAGAATTATATGGCATTAGAAGATTATGTAAAAGCCTACAGGCTTGGAAAAAAAGATTATCAGTACCGGATGCTCCACGGAATGCCGCCTACCGTGCAGGTTCTTGACGATATTCTTCCGGGACGCGGAATGTATTCAGAAGTGCCGTTAGGCCTCGTCCAGATTCCGATTGACCAAATCGTGGGGACAAAGACAGGCGGAAGGAGCAGTGCATTTGCCAGTAACTTTATGCCGATTTTAAGAGAGAATACAGAGTTTGCTTCCAAATGGGCAAGTCTTAGTACAAGTCATATAGAGGAGGGAATCCGGGAACCCATTAAGGCTTATGAATATATGAATAAATTTTATGTTCTGGAGGGCAATAAGCGGGTCAGTGTCATGAAATATTTTGGCGTAGCAGCAGTTCCCGGTGTTGTGACAAGAATTGTCCCCAAGAAGACAGAAGAAAAGGAAAATAAAATCTATTATGAGTTTATGGATTTTTATGAGCTGTCCAAGGTAAACTATGTCTGGTTTTCCGAGGAGGGAAGTTTTGCAAAGCTTCAGGAGGCCGTAGGAAAAGGAAAGGGAGAGGAATGGTCCGATGATGATAAGCTGACCTTCAGCTCTGTATATCGGAGATTTTGTGCCGAATATACGCAGATTAATGAAGCCCAGAAGTCAGATGATGCGCTTAATATCCTGCCTGGAGACGCATTTTTGTCTTTTATTACTTTGTATGGGTATGAGGATATTTATGAAATGACGACAAAGGAGCTTAAGAATCTGATTTCTGACAGCTGGGAGGAGTTTAAGCTTTTGGAGAAACGAGAAGAATCGGTGGATTTGAAGCTGGATCCGAATACAGAGAAAAAGCCGCTGCTAAATTTACTTCTTCCAACAGGAATGACGAAGCTTAAGATTGCATTTGTATATGCAAAGACGGTGTCCTCTTCAGCGTGGACTTATGCTCACGAGCTTGGAAGGCTTCATCTGGAACAGGCGTTTCCGGAGAAGGTCAGTACCATGTATTTTGATAATGTGACAGAAGATACTGCAGAGGAGATTATTGAGGAGGCAATTCAGGAGGAATGTGATATTATTTTTACCACATCCCCGGCCTTTGTACAGGCAAGCGTGAAGGAGGCAATTGCGAATCCGAATGTCCGTATATTAAATTGTTCCTTAAACACATCCCATCGGTATATCCGCACCTATTATGCCCGTATGCATGAGGCAAAATTTTTGATGGGCGCTATCGCGGGAGCCATGGCGGAAAACAATAAGCTTGCCTATGTTGCGGATCTGCCGATTTACGGCTCCATTGCAAATATTAACGCGTTTGCGCTGGGAGCAAAGATGATTAATCCACGGGCAGAGGTGCATCTGGAGTGGTCCTCTTTAAAGGATCAGGATATTTACGAAAATATCCGAAGAATTGGAGCGAGCTGTATTTCAGGAAAGGATATGGTGATTCCGGAGGATTCCTCCCGGTATTTCGGACTCTATACGCTGGAAAATGACTGGCCCAGAAGTCTGGCTATGCCGCTTTGGCATTGGGGGAAATTTTATGAGCGCCTTGTCCGCACGATTATGGACGGGACCTGGAAATATGATGATAAATCTTCGGAAAAGAAGGCTATTAATTACTGGTGGGGAATGTCCTCGGATGTTATTGATGTTATTTGCTCGAAGAATCTTCCTATCGGTACCAGACGTTTGGTAGAGCTTTTAAAAAATACAATAAGCAGAGGAGAATTTAATCCATTTTCCGGTATTTTGTATTCCCAGGATGGAATCGTCCAGGGAGATCCAAACATGAGTCTTTCGCCGGAGCAGATTGTGAAGATGGATTGGCTGGCTGAAAATGTTATCGGTTCCCTTCCAGAGGAATACGAGCTTCAGGAGCAGGCAAAGCCGGCAGTCCTGCAGCAGGGAGTAAAGAAAAAGGAAGGTTAAATACATTTATGAGGATACTTGCAATTGCAGACGAGGAGTCGGCCTACCTGTGGGATTACTTTGATAAGAGCAAGCTTAAGGGAGTTGACCTGATTATTTCCTGCGGAGATCTGGCGCCGGAGTATCTGTCGTTTTTAACGACGCTTACATCCATTCCGGTTCTGTATGTGCATGGAAACCATGATGAGAAGTACGACAGAAATCCGCCTGAGGGCTGCATCTGTATTGACGACAGGGTGTATGTGCATAAGGGAGTACGGATTTTGGGACTGGGAGGTTCTATGCGTTACAGTTCCGGGAAATATCAGTATACGGAGTTTCAGATGCTTGCAAGAGTCAGAAGGCTTGCATTCCAGCTGTTCAGAAGGAGAGGCTTTGATATTCTAGTTGCACACGCGCCGGCATATCAGCTCAATGACGGCGAGGACCTTCCTCATCAGGGATTTAAGGCATTTCTTACCCTTATGGAAAAATATCATCCGAGATTTTTTCTTCACGGGCATGTGCATATGTCCTACGGCAGAAAGCATAAACGTTATGATAAATATGAGGAAACCCATGTGATAAATGCTTTTGAGAGATGTATTTTTGAATATGAGGATGAGGATGTGGGGGAGCATTTGTAGGCACAAACATAGAAAAAAGCAGGAGGAACAGTTATGAGTGATAATAAAGATTGCTGTCACAAGACAAAGGAACGTTCGACAAAGGAATTTAAGGACCTGTTGAACCGCCTGAACCGTGTGGAAGGCCAGATTCGTGGAATCAAAAGAATGCTTGAGGAGAATGCTTACTGTACAGATATACTGGTTCAGGTATCTGCTGCAAATGCCGCGCTTAACAGCTTTAACAAGGTTTTGCTTGCAGAGCATATCAGAACCTGCGTGGCGGAAGATATCCGTAATGGCAAAGAGGATACAATTGATGAGCTTGTAGTTACTTTACAGAAATTAATGAAATAAAAAGATTTCGGTTATATTTTTTCAGTATCTCCACTACAATTAATAACAATAGATATTATATGGAGAAATGAAAATGAAACGGTTTTTAGCGTTATTTTTATGTGTTGTCTTATGGTCAGTGCCTGTCCTGGCGGTTGATACGGACAGTGAAAATCCAGACAGCATAGATGTATCCGCACCGTCAGCAGTTTTGATGGAGGCTTCTACCGGACAGATAATTTATGAAAAGGACGCAGATTCGGCTAGGCCTCCTGCAAGTGTTACGAAGATAATGACACTTCTGCTTATTTTCGATGCCCTTGACGAAGGGAGAATTACACTGGAGGATGAAGTGACTACATCAGAATATGCGGCGTCCATGGGCGGCTCTCAGGTGTTTCTAGAGCCGGGAGAGGTGCAGACTGTAGACACAATGATAAAATGTATCTCTGTAGCGAGTGCAAACGACGCTTGTGTGTCGTTAAAAAAAGAAGACAAATATATACAGAGCACATAGAAAGGCTGTCCCGAAAGAAAATACTGGGGCAGCCTGTTTCGTGCATATATAAAGGATGAAAGGCACTAGAATAATTCTATCTATTATTGAGCCAGTAATTCATGCGTTCTTTCAGCTGAGGGATGTTCAGCGGCTTGGCAATATGCCCATTCATACCTGCTTCCTGACTGGCAGCAATATCTTCCGCCGAAGCATTGGCAGACAAGGCAATAATCGGAATGGAAACAGCGTCGGCGCGGGGAAGCTTGCGGATGGCCCGTGTGGCGTCAAATCCGTTCATGACGGGCATCTGTATATCCATCAAAATCATGTCGTAGTAACCTTCCGGCATTTCGGCAAAACGCTGAAGTCCTTTTCGTCCGTCAGCAGCACACTCTACCATGGCATCCATTTCTCCTATCAGCTCCATGGCAATTTCCTGATTCAGCTCGTTGTCTTCCACCAGAAGAATCCTGCAGCCTCTGAAAGAGATATTTGAAAGAAGATCACCAGTCACACAGGACAAATTCCTGGAAGAATCCGAAGAGTCCTGCAGCCTGAGGATTATGGTTACAATAACCTGGGTGCCTTGCCCGGGCCCGCTCTTTATATTGATGGTTCCACCCATCATGCGCGCAATATTCCGGGCAATGGTCAGGCCCAGACCGATACCGTCAATTTTATTGACATCAGGATCCTCTGCCCGGATAAACGGCTCAAAAGCATGCTGGATAAATTCGGGCGCCATACCGATTCCATTATCACTGAAAATAAAATTATAGGAGCTGCAGCCATGCTCCCGGGATTCATGTTCAGCGACCGATATTTCAAGAGTGCCGTCTGCCGGTGTATAATTGACAGAGTTTTCCAGGATGTTCAGAAACATCTGCTTAAGCCTTAGCTGGTCGCCGAGGACATCTTCATGTACTACCTGCAAAGGATGAGTGAGCAGATGAAGATTTTTTTTCTTTACATCGAAGAGAAGAGTGTCGGTAAGTTCCTGTATCAGGTCAGAAAGGCGGAAGGCTTCTGCATCCAGCTTAAAATTTCCAGATTCAATCTGGCTGATGTCCAGTACTTCGTTAAGTGTAGAAAGGAGCTGGTGACTGGAAAGAGATGCCTTCGCCAGGTAAGCCTTTACCCGTTCCGGTTCGTCTGCATGGTCTGCAGCAATTTTAATCATACCGATAATACCGTTCATCGGTGTGCGTACGTTGTGGCTCATGCAGGAGAGAAAGTTGCGTTTGGAAGCATTAGCCTGATCAGCAGCTTCGCAGGCAGCCTGAAGCGCCAGCTGTTCCCTCATCTCTTTTCGTTTACTTTCAGTGACATCCTGTGCCGCATATACAATAGAACAGGCTTTGCCGTCTGCGCCGATTTGAGACATAACGGCAGTACTTCGTATCCAGCCGTATTCATCCGGGCCTGCAGCTGTTTTTTCAGGAAGCTTGCGGTATGCGAAGGTCACATAAGGATTTTTCCTGCTGAGAGTTTTTTTCAGATTTTTAATGCTCATGACCCGCAGATACTCCTCACGGTCGTCCGGATGAATAAACTTTTCAGCATAGGTTTTCAGGCCTGTTTCGTAATCAAGTTTGTTATCCAGAGCTTTTTTTACTTCTGGCAGATTCTGCGTTACACTGCGGAAGGTATCCTGTTCCAGATTTGCATAATAGGTTGCAAAAAACATGCCGCCAAGAGACCGGATAATATCAGCTTGTTCCTGTTGTGCTTTACGCCGGATTTCCTCTTCCAGCTTTTCCCTGGTAACGTCCCGTCCCAGAATATTTACAGATATCCGATTGCCGCGGCGGGCATAGATTACATGCTGTTCAATCCAGCGCAAGGAATTTCCGGCAACACGGTACTGGCAAAGCTCTTCAGAATAATCCCGTGTATTTGCAGCCTTCTGATAAAGATGCTCCGGACTCATGATATCCTGAAAAATTCTGGTATCTTCCGGATGAACTGTGGATTCCAGCATATCATGAAAATATTGATGGTAGTTTCCGGAAAAAGTACTCTGCATTTCACTGTCCTCATTGATCGCAACCTGCTCACACTGACCGTTCTCCAGATAAACAGTAGTCATAATGCTATAGCGGGATTTAAGTATTGCTGCAAGCTGCATATCCTTAAGCGTAAGTGTATGTTCCTGGCGGACTCGTTTATCAACATTCTGAAGTGCAAGAATTGTATAATTTTTTGTACTGTGGTTCTGGCCAAAATATGCAATAACAGCCATATATCTGTATTCGCGGTCTTCTTCACCCCGCCACAGACAGAGCATATCGGTTTTTTCTATCGTGTTGTCTCTTGTCTGCCGCAATCCCTCCAGAGAGAAACTTCGGCAGAATTTCTCCCAATCGGCAGGATGTATCTGTTTGCTAAGACGGGAATTCATAATTTCGTTCCACTGAACAACCCAGGATTTCCAACCAGTATGGGTATGTCCGTTTTCGCGGACAAGGTTTGCCTCTCCGGTATCAAGATCAATCCCATAGATACCGAAGTTCTGTTCGCCCAGAGTCCGGATGACTTCCTGGATACGAAGACTGGTATCATCCAGTTCCAGACTGTCATGCAGAATGTCGTGTACATCTTTGACGTACAGGAATACATATTGACTATCGGACAGCTCAGGGTCTGGTACGACTTCCATCAGATTCCAGCGGTAATCCTCGCCGGAGCGCCGGCGGTAACAGCAGCTTAAGGAATCATGTCCTGCTTCAAGGGCATTTTTCATATTTTCCGGACGGGTAAAGGATATGAAATTATTCATGTCATCGGGGTGTATGCCGCCATTGTAAATGAATTGGCCCAGCCAGCTTGAAAAGATATCTGTGCCGTATCCGAACATCTGATCTTTGGGACTTATCTTGACCACCTCGTACCGGTCCTGAGTAAGATTGACCCGTAGTATTTTATGATAGGTATTGCTGATTGCCTGCGTATGAGGAGTTACTATGATGATAAAAGCCGGGATCGAGTTTTCCCATAAGGTTCTTACGGCAGTAATATCCACCATTTCACCAAAAGGGCTGCTGCAGCTTAGAGTACGATTTTCTTCTTTGTCTTCCATTGTCAGAAGAGGACAGCCGGCACAGGAATGACTGCCCAGCTTATGGCAGGGCATACCTTTCCGGACATGAGGGGAAGCTTCCCGAACACGTTTATTGTAGTGAAGAATCGTATGGTCGTCTTCTCGAATAATAAAGATTCCTGTGGAGGGTATTGCGTGTAAAATTTTTTCATAATCTCTTATATCCATAAGTTCACCTTCATTCTTAATCTGTTTTTTATTGTACCATATTCTGGTGTATTTGTCACAAAAGAAAATGGGAGTTAAACTGCTTTTGGATAAAAAGCCGGCCTGGGGCATAGAATAAAAAAAACGGAGTGTATTCTGCATCTATGAACTTAGAAAAGCATGAAAAGAAAAAGGAAAAAAAGGAAGAGCTACTAAAAATCGAAAAAGTTATCTACGGAACAGAAGAACTCAGAGCATGTATGGAATCGGCTGTTATTCATGCCGCCGACGTATTGTTTTCGGACATAAAATGAAGGGAATAGGAGTAATGATGGAGCAAAAAAACAGGGCAGCGCTGTATCTTCGTTTATCCAAAGAGGACAAGGACAAATTAATTCAGGGAGATGACAGCGCAAGTATCCGAAATCAGAGACTTTTGTTAATAGATTATGCGCTTAAAAGAGACTATGAGATTGTAGGGATATATTCTGATGATGATGAAAGCGGCCTTTTTGACACACGTCCGGAGTTTGAACGTATGCTGAGAGATGCACAGGCAGGGCGGTTTGATATTGTAATAGCCAAATCCCAGTCCAGATTTTCTCGGAATATAGAGCATGTGGAAAAATATCTGCATCATGATTTTCCGAATATGGGCATTCGTTTTATTGGGGTCGTGGACGGAGCGGATACGTCAGATGCCGGAAACAAAAAATCGCGTCAGATTAACGGACTGGTAAATGAATGGTACTGTGAAGACCTGTCTGCGAATATTCGAAGCGCATTTAAGGCAAAGATGAAGAACGGCCAATATCTGGGAGCGTCCTGTCCTTACGGATATGTAAAAGATCCAAAGAATCATAATCATCTAATCATAGATGAATACGCTGCAGATGTGGTGCGGAGAATTTACCGTCTTTATCTACAAGGGTACGGGAAAGCAAAAATAGGAAGAATCCTGACAGAACAGGGCATACTGATTCCTACGCTATATAAGAGGGAAGTGCTTGGCATTCATTATCATAACTCTCATGAGCTGGCGACAACAAGGGCCTGGTCTTATCAGACAATACATACGATATTGAATAATGAAGTATATATAGGTAATATTGTTCAGAATAAATCTACGAATCTTTCTTATAAGGAAAAAAAGCATGTAAGACAGCCGGAGGATAGCTGGATTAGAGTTACAGGGGTGCATGAGGCAATCATTGATCCGAATACGTTTAAAAAGGCTCAGGAGAGACAGAAAATACGTACGAAAACAGTAAACACAGACAGCGGGACTGGGCTTTTCTCCGGAATTGTTTTCTGCGCGGACTGTAAGCATGCGATGGTGAGAGCATATGAACGCAGGGGACATCACAAATTTACAGGATATTGCTGCAAAACTTATAAAACCCAGGGAAGAAGAGTCTGTACAAGTCATGCCGTCAATTATGAGCAGCTAAAAAAAACGGTGTTATCCGCTGTCAAAAGCGAAGCCAGAAGGATATTGACACCGGATGATATCAGGTGTTTGAGTAAAGTAAGGAATACAGGCGGCATAACGGAGAGCATTCAGACTCAGATTTGCCACATGGAAAAGGAGACTGCCCGCAGAGAGATATACAAGAAAAGGACATATCTTAATTATATGGACGGGATTATTTCCAAAGAGGATTATTTGTCTTATATGGAGGAATTTAACTTGGACATCAGTAAATACAAGGGGCAGCTTGCATATTTACAAAAGCAGCTCATGGAGCAGAAGAAACAGAATGATAAATATGACATGTGGGCAGAGGATTTTAAAAATTATATAAACATAGATGAGCTTACAAGAGGGATTGTACTGGAGCTTATAGAAAAGATTGAGGTGAATGAGGATGGTTCCATTAATCTGTTTTACAAATTCAGAAATTCCTGTACGGATTGAGAAGGAGCGTCTGTGTTTTTTAAACGACGCCTGTGTGGCTATGGCAGAACATATATGTGGGAACGAAGAAGAATTTGTTTCACAGATGAATGAGCGGGCTAAAGGACTTGGCATGGAGAACACACATTTTATCAATTGTAACGGATTGGACGCAGACGGTCATGAAACGACCGCGCGGGATATTGCGATTATGTCCAGAGAGCTTATTATGAAATATCCGCAAATCCACGATTACTGCACAATATGGATGGAAAATATTACGCATACAACAAGGAAAGGGACATCCGAGTTTGGACTTACTAATACAAATAAGCTGATACGCCAGTATCAATATGCTACAGGTCTGAAAACGGGATCTACAAGCAAGGCAAAGTTCTGTGTGTCAGCTACGGCAGAAAAGAATGGGATGGAGCTGATTGCGGTTATCATGGCAGCAGACGACAGTAAGGCGCGGATCCGGGATGCGACAGCGCTTTTGAATTATGGTTTTGGGAAATGCAGAAAATATGAAGAGGAAGAAGCAGCAAAGACAAAACCTGTTCCTGTAGAACGGGGAGTAAAGGAACAGGCCGAAACAGCCCAGAAGGAGCCTTTTGCATTTGTTGACACAACCGGAGCCGACCTTTCATCCATTGAGAGAAAGGTTTCCATGAAAAAAAATATAAAGGCGCCTGTAAAAAAAGGACAAAAGGCGGGAGAAGCAAAATATTATCTAAATGGGACCGAAATCGGAAACATAGATATTCTTACTACAGAAGCAGTTGATAAAGCAAGCTATAAAAGTGTTATGCTGGATGTGGTAAGTAATTTTCTGATGTAATATATCCTCCTGGCAGAGCAGCGGGGAAGTGTCTTCCTGCTGCTCTGCCAGGAGGCATACAAAATGTTTTTAAATTGCCCTTGTATATTGCTTAAGCCATTCTTTTTCGTCTTCATTCAGATGAGGAGCAACCGTCTCGTATACTTTTGCATGGTATTCGTTCAGCTGCTTTTTGTCTTCGGCAGTCAGCATTTCAATATTAACAGCATCCAGATCAATAGGAGCATAGGTAATTGTTTCGAAGTAAAGGAATTGTCCGTATGGAGTTTTCTGTCCTTTGCGGACAAGGAGTTCGTTTTCCGTCCGGATTCCATGTGAGCCTTCAATATAGATCCCCGGTTCATCTGTAATTACCATACCTGGTTCAATCGCCTGACGCTCGCTTTCACGCAGTTTGATACGGAAACCGCAGGGACCTTCGTGAATATTCATAAGATAGCCTACTCCATGGCCGGTTCCGTGATTATAGTCTATGCCGCGTTCCCATGCGGGCATTCTTGCAAGAATATCCAGATTAAATCCACAGGTGCCGTAGAGGAATACAGCCCTTGCAAGCCGCAGATTGCAAAGGAGTACGGTCGTGAAGTCATCCTTCATGCGGTCTGAAAGATTTCCAAAGGCAAAAGTTCTTGTAATATCTGTAGAACCCTCCATATATCCGCCGCCGGTATCTGTGAGGAAAAGACCGTCTGTCACAACCGGAACGTTTGTTTCAGGGGTCGCAGAATAATGAACAATAGCTCCGTGCTCACCGGAACCGCAGATCGGTGCGAAGCTTTGTCCAAGATACCCCTTCTGCTCTTTGCGGAATTCTTCTAATTTTTCAGCCGCGCTCATTTCCGTGATTTCTGTTCTGCCTACATTTTTTTTGAGCCAGTACATGAACTTGGTAACGGCAACGCCGTCCTTTATATGGGCTTTAATAATGTTTTGAATCTCCGTGTCATTTTTCATAGCCTTCATAAGAACAGTTGGGTTGGCTTTTTTTACAACCTTTGCATCCTTCGGAAGATTGGTGTAAAGAGCATAATTGAGTCTTGCAGGGTCAACCCAGATTGTACTGTCAGAAGGGAGCGCTTTTACATCTTCGTAGACGGAATTGTAGGGACGCAAGGATATACCGGCCTTCATGAGCTTATCTTTCATCTCAAGGGTAAGCTTACGCTCGTCTACGTAGAGCTTCATTCCTTCCAATGTAACAATGGCGTAGGACAGAAGAAGAGGAAAATATTCGATATCGTTTCCCCGCAGGTTTGTTGTCCAGCAAATGTCGTCAAGGGACGCCATAATATGTACATTACAGTCTTGCTTTTTCATTTCTTCACGAATACGGGACAGCTTATCTGCAGTGCTTTCTCCTGCATATTCTTCTCCAAGTGCGAATGCAGGTCTTTCGGATATGGGCGGACGATCTGCCCAGATGTGTTCAATTAAATCCTTGGAATAATCAATACTTCCCTTTTTCGATGCGACAGCTTTTTCCAGCTCCAGCCCGATTCCCATCGCGACAACACGGCCGTCAAAACCTAATTTGCCCCCCTGGGGGATGGATTTGCCAATATATTCCACTACGGTCGGCACATCCGGCTCACCCATTTTAAACAGTTTGATACCGCTTCCTTTAAGCTGGTTAGCAGCTTGAATAAAATATCTGCCGTCAGTCCAGAGCCCTGCCTCAGTCTGCGTGATCACAGCGGTTCCTGCAGAGCCCGTAAAGCCGGTGATAAATGCTCTTGCCTTAAAATGTTCCCCAACATACTCGCTCTGATGATTGTCATCTGTAGGGACCAGGTAAATATCATATCCGTGTTCCGCCATCAGAGCGCGAAGAGCAGTAATTCTTTCTGGTACATTCATGTTAAAAACCTCCTTTGATTTCAATATCCACTCAATATTAGATTCTAACATATTTATTTGCAAAATGACAGAAATAATTATATAATTATCAGGATGAAAAGGGAGCTGAATCTATGTTAAGGGATAAAAAGTATTTTCTATTTGATATTGACGGCACGCTTGCCTTAGATGATACGCTGTATGAGGGAAGTAAGCGCCTGCTGGATTACATTGATTCTATTGGCGGCCGTTCCTTTTATATTACAAATAATTCTACAAAAAGCCGCAGAGATTATGTAAAAAAATTCGAAAAGTGGAAAATCAGGACAGAGGAGGACCAGTTTGTAACGGCTTCTTACGCAGCGTGTCATTATCTGAAAAAGCATTACGGTGAAAAGAAGCTGTTTGTTATGGGCACGCCCTCCTTTGAAGAGGAACTGCGGGATTATGGCCTTCAGATCACAAACAAAGCGGAAGATAATGTTTCCTGTGTTGTGATAGGCTTTGACAGAACGCTTGATTACGGCAAGATAGAAACAGCCTGTGAACTGCTCTTTCGATCCGGAATAGATTTTGTGGCAACTAATCCGGATCTCCGCTGTCCTGTCTCTTACGGCTTTGTACCGGACTGCGGCGGAATATGCAGAATGCTTGAAGCAGCCACAGACAGGGCGCCCTATTATGTGGGGAAGCCGGACAGAAGGCTTGTGGAATTATGTATGGAGCAGGTGAATGCATCAGGCGACCAGGTGATTGTTGTCGGAGACAGGCTGTATACGGATATTGCGTGCGGGATACATGCGGGGGTGGAGACAGCGCTTGTATATACCGGAGAGGCAAAGCCGGAGGATATAGAATATACAGAATATAAACCGGATTACACCTATTCAGATATTCAGCAGCTTTATGAAGCTTTTGTGCGGTCAAGAGAAGCAGATTTTTAATTTAATCATTTTTTATGAAAAGGCATAGAAGGAGGGACAGAGTATGTCTGACAGACGGAAATATAAACTTCCCGTGTTCATGCTTGGCTTGGAAATGCTGATCATACTGGCGGAGACAGCAAGAGAAATTCGAAGTTTCATTGTGACGCGGTATCAGATTTCATCTGAGAAATGGAACAAAGCAGAGGGAAAATGCCGCATTGTATTTTTAAGTGATCTCCATAACCGGGTGTATGGAAAAAATAATGACAGGCTGCTCCGGGCTGTTTCAAGGCAGAGGCCGGATATGATATTGGCCGGAGGGGACATGCTTGTAGGAAAAAACGGCTATGATTACCGGCCGGCGGCAGAATTTATGAAAAAGCTTCCGTCAATTTGTCCGGTTTATTATGCTAACGGTAATCATGAGCAGAGGCTGAAGAATAATCCGGATATTTATGAGCAGTCATACCAGAAATATAAAGAGGAGCTTCTTTTGGCAGGGATTCATTTTCTTGAAAATGAATCCGAGGATATTTTATTGAGAGGCGTACCGGTGAGAGTGACAGGATTCGAAGTTTCAGGAAAGAACTATGGGAGATTTTGTAAGAAAGGGCCGGATATAGATACGCTGAAGGCTCAGATTGGCAACTGCGGTAAAGGATATTACCAGATACTTCTGGCACATAATCCTTCTTATATGAAAACATATCTGGAATGGGGAGCGGATATGGTACTGTCAGGGCATCTGCACGGCGGTATCGTAGGTCTTCCGGGATTTCGGGGAGTGATTTCCCCAGGCTTTCGGCTTTTCCCGGAATATTCGGGAGGATATTATGATAAAGGAGATCAGGTGATAGTTGTCAGCAGAGGGATTGGAAGCCATACCATTCCTGTACGTTTGTTTAATTCGCCGGAAGTTGTGGTGTTGGAATTCTGAGGGTTGTGAAATGAATAAAAATCTTGTATAATACAAAAGTTACGATGGATACAGATGGAGGACTTGCATGGGAATTCCGGTGAAATTACAGGTGTTTGAGGGCCCTTTGGATTTGCTTCTGCACCTGATTGATAAAAATAAAATAGATATCTACGACATTCCAATCGTAGAGATTACAAATCAGTACATGGAATATATCCGGGCAATGGAAAAGGAAGACTTGAATACTATGAGTGAATTCCTGGTTATGGCGGCTACTCTTCTGGATATAAAATGCAGGATGCTCCTGCCGAAGGAGCTGAACGAGGAGGGTGAGGAGGAAGATCCGAGACAGGAACTTGTGGCGCAGCTTCTGGAGTATAAAATGTACAAATATATGTCCTACGAGCTGAAAGATCGACAGATTGAGGGGGAGCGTTCTTTATATAAGGCCCCGACGATTCCAGAGGAGGTTCTGGGATATGTGCCGCCGGTTGATGTGGACGAGCTGCTGGGAGATCTTACCCTGGCAAAATTAAACCATATTTTTAAAGATGTCATGAGGCGTCAGGCGGATAAGATCGATCCGGTCCGCAGTAAGTTCGGAAAGCTTGAAAAGGAAGAGGTAACGCTTCCTGAAAAGCTTGTATATGTTACGGAGTATGCGGAGAAGAATAAAAGCTTTCTTTTCAGGGAGCTTTTAGAAAAGCAAAGTTCAAAAGTGCAGATTGTGGTGACATTTTTGGCGATTCTGCAGCTTATGAAGGAGGGCGTAATTTCGATTTTGCAGGAGCAGCCCTTTGATGATATTCTGATCACATCAATCTTATAATTATGAGAGCGGGAAAGGGAATATGGAGCAATTGGAGATTAATAAACTGGAGAGTATTATAGAAGCCATCCTTTTTACGATGGGGGAATCTGTAGAACTGAATAAGATTGCCGCCGCCATAGAACATGACGAAGCGACTACAAGAAAGCTTATCCATCAGATGCAGGATAAATACAGGGCGGAAAACAGGGGAATACATATCATTGAGCTTGAGGGTTCCTTTCAGATGTGTACGAAGGTGGAAATGTATGAATATTTGATACGGGTTGCCAAACAGCCAAGAAAATATGTATTGACGGACGTGCTTTTAGAGACGTTGTCCATTATTGCCTACAAGCAGCCTGTAACAAAGCTGGAAATTGAAAAGATTAGAGGCGTAAAATCGGACCATGCAGTAAATAAGCTGGTAGAATATAATCTTGTCTGTGAGGTGGGAAGGCTGGAGGCCCCGGGAAAGCCGATTCAGTTTGGTACGACAGAGGAATTTCTCAGAAGATTCAGTATTCATTCCGTGGATGAACTTCCCAGTATGAATCCAGAGCAGGTAGAAAACTTTAAAGCTGAGGCTGAGGAGGAAATTCAGCTGAGACTGAATGTATAAATAAAGAAAAAACATCATACATTGCTAATAATATGGAAATGCAGGTGTGTGAAATGAAAAAAAGATGGATAAGTATAGTCAGTCTGGTCTGTATCCTGTCTGTATGGGTGTGTCATACTTCGGTAAAGGCGCAGGAGAATGTGACCGGACCGGCACAGCTTTATGCCCGGTCTGCGGTTCTTATGGATGCAGACAGCGGGCGTATTTTATTTGGAAAAGAGGAAGATGTGAAGCGTCCCATGGCGAGTACGACAAAGATTATGACCTGTATTCTGGCGCTGGAACATATGGAAGAGAACCAGGTGGCGGAGGTTTCCGAACATGCGGCAAGGCAGCCGGAGGTGCACTTGGGAGTGCGTACAGGAGAGAAGTATTACATACGGGATATTTTGTATTCGCTGATGCTGGAATCTCATAACGACAGTGCAGTAATGATTGCGGAAGGTATTGCCGGGTCAGTAGAGCAGTTTGCGGCTTGGATGAACGAAAAGGCACAGAAGCTTGGATGCAGGGATACACATTTTGTTACCCCTAATGGCCTGGACGGGGAAGACGAGGGAGGCATTCATTCGACGACCGCCTCAGATCTTGCAAGAATTATGAGATATTGTATTATGGATTCACCGAAGCGGGCGGAATTTTTGGAGATTACAAGAGCAGGAAACTATAGTTTTAGTGATTTAGAAGGAAGCCGTTCTTTTTCCTGTAATAACCATAACGCTTTTTTATCTATGATGGAGGGGGCCCTATCCGGTAAGACGGGATTTACTGCAGATGCAGGATACTGTTATGTAGGAGCGCTTGAAAGGGACGGAAGGACCTTTATTGTGGCGCTTCTTGCCTGCGGCTGGCCTAACAATAAAGGATATAAATGGAAGGATACCCGCGCACTTATGGAATATGGACTTGCGAATTATGAGTACCGCAATGTCTGGAAGGACATAGAAACAGAGGAGCTCCCGGTAAAAGGAGGGGTCTGTGAGACAGATATTTATGCAGAAAATACAGCCGTACCTGTAGGGATTTCAGGGAGCGCTGCCGGTACAGGGGAAGAAAAGCTGCTTGTTCTTTTGCGGACGGATGAAACGGTGGAGGTGACAAAAGAGCTTGAAAAGGGATTTACCGCGCCGGTGAAAGAAGGGACCTATGCCGGAAAGGTTATTTATACGCTTGAAGGGAAAATGATAGCGTCTTATGATCTGGTTACGCTTAAAGGAGTCGGAGACAGAAGTTTCCTATGGTGCTTCCAGGAGATCTTGGAGAGGATATGCTGTTGACGCATCTTCCCCTACATGTTAAAGTAATCTTATTGAGGGTAACTATTTATAATCTTTTTCATTATTTTGCTATTGACAATTTATAATAATTATAATACTATAATAAAAGAAACGAACATTCGTTCGCAAACAAAAGGAGAATAAATATGGCAGGTAATGATGATAAGAAAAAGGCTCTGGAGGCTGCGATAGCGAAATTAGAAAAAGACTTTGGAAAGGGTACAGTTATGAAGCTGGGCGACCCCGCTGCACAGGTCGCCGTAGAGACGATTCCCACAGGTTCCTTAAGTCTGGATATTGCGTTGGGATTAGGCGGCGTTCCGAGAGGACGTGTGGTAGAGATTTATGGACCGGAATCAAGCGGTAAGACGACGGTTGCACTGCATATGATTTCAGAGGTTCAGAAAAGGGGCGGTATTGCAGGATTTATTGATGCAGAGCATGCGCTTGATCCTGTGTACGCAAAAAATATCGGAGTAGATATTGACGAACTGTATATTTCACAGCCGGACAGCGGAGATCAGGCACTTGAAATTGCCGAGACAATGGTTCGCTCGGGCGCGATGGATATTGTTGTGGTTGATTCTGTAGCCGCGCTTGTGCCCCGGCAGGAGATTGAAGGCGATATGGGAGACTCCCATGTGGGTCTTCAGGCAAGGTTGATGTCCCAGGCTCTTCGTAAGCTGACGCCGGTCATCAGTAAATCCAATTGTGTCGTAATTTTTATCAATCAGCTCAGAGAAAAGGTGGGCGTGATGTTTGGAAATCCTGAGACAACGACAGGAGGACGCGCACTCAAGTTCTATGCGTCTATTCGTATGGATGTAAGAAGAACGGAGACACTTAAGCAGAGCGGAGAGATGGTTGGAAACAGAACCCGCGTGAAAGTAGTGAAAAACAAGATAGCACCCCCCTTTAAGGAGGCGGAATTTGATATTATGTTTGGAAAAGGAATTTCCAAAGAAGGAGATATTCTGGATCTTGCAGTTGAGCTGGGACTGATTAATAAGAGCGGGGCATGGTTTTCATACAATGGGGATAAGATAGGGCAGGGGCGTGAAAATGCCAAAATTTATCTTATGGAGCATACGGAAGTGATGAATACGCTGGATGCCAAAATCCGCGCCCATTATAATTTTGGAGGGACTGCCGGGGAAGAAGAGGCGGAGCCTGTAAAGCCGGCAAAGAAAACAAAAAAAGAAGAGAAGACAGAGGAATAGCAAATGATTGTCACGAAAACAGAGGCTGTGACGAAAACAAAGTATAAGGTGTACATAGACGGACAGTTCGCTTTTGTATTATACAGAGGCGAACTGTCTCGTTATCGCGTAAGAGAAGGGCAGGAGCTCTCCGGACAAATGTATGAAGAAATCTGTGAGAAGGTACTTGTGAAACGTGCAAAGCTTCGGGCTATGCATCTTTTAAACAACATGGGGCGCACGGAGCTCCAGCTCAGAGAAAAATTAGAGCAGGGGGGATATCCTGAAAGAGTAGTTGAGGATGCTCTTGCATATGTGAAATCTTTTGGGTATGTGGATGATGAGAATTATGCAAGAAATTTTACGGACGGCCGTAAAGACAGGAAGAGCAAAAAAGAAATAGAACTGCTTCTCAAAAGGAAAGGAATATCCCCAGATATAATAGAAAGAGTGATGGGGGAATGTTATGGAAAGGATACTTCGGCGCTTGCGATACAAAAGCTTATGAGAAAACGCCGTTATTTTCCGAGGGAAGCCTCTTATGAAGAAAAACAGAAATTTATGGCATATCTTATGCGCAAAGGGTTTTCCTATGATGATATATGCCGGGCATTTGAGAATAATTAACTGATGCTTGACATTCGCCTGAAAAAAGTATAGAATTTAAGTGTTGTATTTGTACAATGAAAACTAAATAAGGAGGTGCTCCTGTGCCGAATGGAATCATTATTGCTGTGGCGGCAGCGCTTGTAATCGCGGCGGCAGTCATCAGTCATTTCGTTACGGTTTCCAATCTCAGAAAAAATGCGGAGAGTAAAATTGGAAATGCAGAAAGCAAGGCGAGAGAAATTATTGATGATGCTGTAAAGACAGCGGAGGCGAAAAAAAAGGAGTCTCTCTTGGAAATCAAAGAAGAATCCATCAAGAATAAGAATGAGCTTGAAAAGGAGACGAAGGAACGCCGGGCAGAATTGCAGAGATATGAAAAGCGTGTACTTTCCAAGGAAGAGGCTTTAGACAAGAAGGCAGATGCGATTGAGAAGCGCGAGGCAGGATTTACAGTAAAAGAAGAGCAGCTGCGTCAGCGCGAAATAAAGGTGGACGAGCTGAATAAGCAAAGGGTACAGGAACTAGAAAGAATCTCAGGACTTACCTCCGAACAGGCAAAAGAATATTTGTTAAAAACTGTTGAAGATGATGTTAAGCATGATACCGCGAAGATGGTAAAGGAATTGGAGATGCAGGCAAAGGAAGAGGCGGATAAGAAGGCAAGGGAATATGTTGTCACCGCAATCCAGCGCTGTGCGGCAGACCATGTAGCGGAAACTACAATTTCGGTTGTTCAGCTTCCAAGCGACGAGATGAAGGGAAGGATTATCGGCAGAGAAGGACGAAATATCCGTACATTGGAAACAATGACAGGTGTAGAGCTGATTATTGATGATACTCCTGAGGCAGTAGTGTTATCGGGCTTTGATCCGATAAGAAGAGAAGTTGCGAGGATTGCGCTTGAAAAGCTAATTGTGGATGGACGAATTCATCCGGCAAGAATTGAGGAGATGGTAGAAAAAGCGCAAAAAGAAGTAGAAGCAATGATACGTGAAGAAGGAGAGGCGGCGGCTCTTGAAGTAGGCGTACATGGAATTCATCCAGAGCTTATTAAGCTGTTGGGAAGGATGAAGTTTCGGACGAGCTATGGTCAGAATGCATTGAAACATTCTGCTGAGGTTGCCCAGTTATCAGGGCTGCTTGCCGGCGAGATTGGACTTGACGTGAGAGTGGCAAAGAGGGCCGGACTTCTGCACGATATCGGAAAATCTATTGATCATGATGTAGAAGGATCGCATATTCAGATCGGCGTTGATCTTTGTAGAAAGTACAAAGAGTCAGCAACAGTTATTAATGCGGTCGAGGCTCATCACGGAGATGTAGAGCCGGAAACTTTGATTGCATGTGTAGTACAGGCGGCAGATACTATATCTGCAGCACGTCCAGGTGCAAGAAGGGAAACATTAGAAACATACACAAACAGGTTAAAACAATTAGAAGAAATCACCAATCAGTTTAAGGGTGTTGAAAAATCTTTTGCAATTCAGGCAGGTAGAGAGATTCGTGTTATGGTAGTTCCAGAGCAGGTATCTGATGCAGACATGGTATTAATGGCCAGAGATATCGCAAAGCAGATTGAATATGAGCTAGAATATCCAGGTCAGATTAAGGTCAATGTAATCCGTGAGTCACGTGTTACGGACTATGCCAAGTAGAAGATAAATGTAATGAAAGGCTTGAAAATCCGATATAAATCTATATGGGTTTTCAAGCTTTTTTTGATGAAGTGAAGGGAGATAAAAAATGAGTGAAGAAATCAGACGCGTAAAAAGGGAGCTTGCTTATCATGGTACGGTAATAGACGTATATAAAGACTATATGGAATTTGAAAACGGCGGGACTGAAGAATGGGACTATATCCATCACAATGGCGCCGCGGCGGTGATTCCTGTTTTAGACGACGGAAGAATACTTATGGTGACACAGTACCGCAATGCGCTGGATCGTTATACACTGGAAATCCCGGCGGGAAAGCTTGATTTTCCTGAGGAATCAGGAATTGACTGCGCGGGACGGGAATTAGAGGAAGAGACAGGATACAGGTCCGAAAATCTTGAATGGCTGCTTACGCTTCGGACGACTGTTGCGCTTTGCAATGAAAGGATTGAGATTTTTCTGGCAAGGGATTTAAAACCATCGAAGCAGAAGCTGGACGAAGGAGAGTATGTGACGGTGAAGGCATATACAGTGAAGGAGCTGAAAGAGAAAATCTACGCAGGGGAAATTGAGGATTCTAAAACAATATCCGCAGTGCTTGCATATACGGACAAATATATAAAATAAGAAAGAATATATTGAAATCCCCGGCATATAATGAAGTATCTTGACCGGGGAGGTTTTTTCAGTGAAGATACGGGAAAGCAAAAAGTGCTTTGTTTTATGTTATATGGCGGGTTTTTTTGTTGGAATTTTATATTCTAATTTTGTGTCTGGCGATTACATTGCAGGTACGGGAATTCTGGATGATTATTTTCTGGAGCAGTATGCAAGGATAGAAATAAACACGGCTGAGTTCCTGTGGTATGTAGCATATTTAAGAATACTTCCTGCAATGCTTTTATTTGCCCTTGGCTGTACGAGATTCCGAAAAGCAGCGGCCCTTTTCTACATCGCATGGACAGGCTTTTCCAGCGGTATGGTTCTTGTAACGGCTGTAATGAAGATGGGAGTCAAGGGTATTATATTATGCCTGCTCTGCCTGATTCCTCAGATCATCTGTTATATTGCGGGATATTTGATGCTTTTGTGGTTTTTATTTTCCTATCCGTCGGTTCGGTGGAATATGTCCAAAACGATGTGTTTTTCGCTGTTTATGCTGACAGGAATATTGCTGGAATGCTATGTGAACCCAGTTATTGTAAAAATGTTTCTCAGAACATTGTAATAGGTTATTCCAGCCCATGCACCCAGTCGGTTTTTATAAAATAAATAAGGAGCATGACAGCGCTTAGCGTCCAGGTAAGAGGATATGCCCAGAAAACAACGTTGATGGAAGGGATAAAACGTACAATTATTGAAATGTAGGTTACTCTGATTATGCACCAGCATATCATCATAACAAACATGGGAACTGCGGCATGGCCGGAACCCCGCATAATTCCGGCCATACAGTGGGAAAATGCCATAAGAAAATAAAACAAGGCTACAGTCTGGGCCTGTGTAATTCCATAAGCAACGGCATCTGCAGTACTTCCGAAGGCAAATAAAAGCTTTGGAATAATGAAATAAATGCAGATTCCAATAAGTTCTGATACAGAAATGCCGCAGAGAATTCCGAAAACAGCGCCTTTTTTTGCGCGCGCATATTGTCTGGCGCCGAGATTCTGGCTTGTGAAGGTGGTAAGAGCCATGGCAAAACAAGTGACAGGAATGAAAGCAAAGCCCTCAATTTTTGAATAGGAGCCGCATCCGGCAACAGCAAGAGCGCCGAAACGGTTGATGTTTGACTGAACAAACACATTTGCCAGTGAGATTATAGAATTTTGCAGGCCGGCCGGAAGCCCGTTTTTCATAATCTGTGAGATAATAAGTTTATCCGGGCGGATTTCCGATAGCCGTACTTGGATTTCTTCGGGTCCATGCATTAACTGCCTCAGACAGAGGGACGAGCTTAAAAGCTGTGAAAGGATGGTGGCAAAAGCGGCGGCGCCTACACCAAAGCCTAAGACAGCAATAAAAAGCAGATCTAAAACAATATTTGTAAGAGAAGAGACAATAAGGAAATACAGTGGGTGACGGCTGTCTCCCACAGACTGCAGGATTCCTGTAAAACAGTTATACATTACGAAACCGAGGGAGCCTGCAAAGTAAATTCGAAAATATGCAAGAGAATTAGGGAGTACCTCATCAGGCGTTCCCATAAGCAGCAATATTTTCGGCGCGGCAATCACACCGATTACAGTAAGTGCGGCAGCACATAAAAGACCGAAGCTGATGGTGGTATGAATAGCCTTTTTCAGATTGGTAAGATCCCGGGCGCCAAAATATCTGGCGATTACAACGCCTGCACCTATTGAGATGCCCTGAAATAAACCGACCATCAAAAAAATAAGATTTCCCGAAGAGCTGACGGCAGCAAGCGCATGATTCCCCAAAAAATTCCCCACGATCAGTGAATCAGCCGTGTTATAAAGCTGCTGGAAAAGATTTCCCCAGAAGAGCGGAAACGCAAAAGTAAGAATATGTTTTCCAATAGAGCCTTCTGTCATCAGCACAGTACCTGATGATTTTGACATACCTAAAAATCTCCTTTTTATTCTTAAGTTCTACAGTCTAGTATAGGAAGGCCCCGTCAGAAAGTCAACCCAAATTTACCGCCGTATATATCGGTACATATATCCCAGACAAAACAGAAAAATAAATATCTGGCTTGCCAGGAGTCCCCACAGATACCCGAAGATACCGTAAAGAGGGATAAAAATAAATACGCTGGCAATACGGATTCCAAGGCTTACAGAGTTGACGGCAAAGGAAAGATAGGTTTTTCCGATACCGTTAAGTATACTGATTAAAGTATTATTTGTATACAGGAACGGGCACAGCCAGGACATAGCAGTAATAAACTTTCCGGCCATAGGACTATGGAACAGGAAGGTCCCGATCCAGCCGCCAAAGGCAAGGAGAAACACACAGCATACGCTTCCCAGAAAGATACAGCAATACACAGATTTTTGGATGATAGAGGACATCTCTTTTTTATCATTCAGCGCCTGAATTTCCGCAACAGCAGGAAGGAGCATGGTGGATACGGAATTGGTGACAGCAGAAGGGAAAAGGATGCAGGGAAGAGCCATGCCGGTGAGAACACCGTAAGTGCCGAGAGCGTCTGCCCGGAGCAGACCATACATCTGAAGACGGACAGGAATGGAAATGGATTCCACGCTCTGTAAAACATTAAGGAGCACCCGGTTGGCTGTGAGGGGGCAGGACAAAAAAAGCAGCTCTTTTCCATGAATAAAGAAGGAAGAAAGTTTAAGCCTCGGGGACGATGAAAGCGAGAGATCTTTACGGATATGCCTCAGGCAGTAAAGAGAGGAGGCAATCTCCCCGATAATCAGTCCGGCTACAGAAATAAGAACGCCGGGTTTATTATTTTGAATAAGGGCACACCAGTAGATCAGGCAGACAGAAAGAATACGTACTATTTGTTCAATAAGCTGAGAAAGAGCAGGTACGCCGGTTTCCTTTCCGCCCAGATAATATCCTACGATACAGCTGTGTATGGCGGCGAACGGGAATGCATAGGAAAGAAGGATGAGAAGCTCCGCGGCTCTTGCATCCTTTAAAAAGCGCACTGAAATGAGAGGCGCATAATATTGAAGTAAAATTGTAACAGAACAGGAAAGGATTACCGTGAAGATCAGGCTGGTATATAGAAGCTCTGCGGCCTCTTTTTTCTGGCCGCAGGTCAGCCGTCTTGCCACGAGCCGGGAGAGCGCCGTTTCAATACCAGCCGCTGTCAAAGAAAAGCAAAGGGCATAGATGGGAAAAATGAGCTGATACAGCCCCACGCCTTCTTCTCCAAAAGCATGGCTTAGGAATATACGATAAAAAAAGCCCATGAAACGGGTTGTAAAGCCGGTGGCAGTTAGAATAAAGGTTCCTTTTATAAGTGTGTGTTTTCTGGACATAGGATAACTCCAAAACAGATATTACTATAAGATATTCCCCTTTCAGGCTTGACAGAACCATATATAAGTGATATTCTACATAAGAAAATTCCTAGCAAAAAGCTAGGAATTAAGGAAAGCGTGAAGAAAAAGAAGGTGAAAATATGAAGCTGTCAACAAAAGGAAGATATGGGCTCCGGGCAATGATTGACATGGCCAGATATAGTGAGAAGGAGCCGGTGTCTATAAGCAGTATTGCCGTCAGGCAGGAGATTTCGGAAGGATATCTTGAGCAGCTGGTCTCACTTCTTAAAAAGGCAGGACTTGTAAAAAGTATACGCGGCGCCGGAGGAGGATATATTCTTGCGAGGAATATGGCGGAGATTTCGGTAGGAGACATTCTGCGTGCATTAGAGGGGAGTCTGGAGCCTGTCCGGTGCGCCGCATTTTATTCAGAAGAGGGATGTATTGCATCAGACGGCTGCGTGACAAAATATGTATGGCAGAAGATTAATGAAAGTATTAACCGTACAGTGGATGAGATGAAGCTGGACGAACTGGTAAGGGAAAGCTGGCGGCTGAATCCGGACGGAGAGCACAGTAATCATAAATGCAACCAGTAGGAAAAACAAGTAGATGAAGGAGGAAATAAGAAATGGAAAAACTGATTTACCTGGATAATGCAGCTACTACAAAGACAGCGCCGGAGGTTTTGGAGGCGATGCTTCCTTATTTTACAGAGAATTATGGAAATCCTTCCAGTGTGTATGGATTTGCCTCAAAAAATAAAAACGCAGTTAATATGCAGCGGGAAATTATTGCAGGAGCTCTTGGTGCGAAGGCTAATGAAATATATTTTACGGCCGGAGGAACGGAAGCAGATAACTGGGCTCTTAAAGCGGCAGCAGAGGCGTATGCAGAAAAAGGAAACCACATTATTACTACAAAAATTGAACATCATGCGATTCTTCACACAGGGGAATATCTTGAGAAACGGGGATTTGAGGTAACATATCTTGATGTGGATGAAAACGGTGTTGTGAGGATTGATGAGCTGCGGGCGGCAATCCGGCCGACGACAATTCTGATTTCTGTTATGTTTGCAAATAATGAAATTGGAACGCTGGAGCCAGTGAAAGAGATCGGAGAAATTGCCCATGAGAAAGGAATTCTTTTTCATACAGATGCAGTGCAGGCATTTGGCCAGATTCCGATTGATGTGGACGCATATCATATTGACATGCTCAGCGCCAGCGGACATAAGCTGAACGGACCCAAAGGAATCGGATTTCTCTATATCCGCAAGGGCATAAAGATACGCGCGTTTGTTCATGGCGGAGCACAGGAGAGGAAACGCCGGGCGGGTACGGAGAACGTTCCGGGGATTATCGGACTTGGCGCGGCGACAGCACGTGCTGTAAAGACTCTGGAGGAGAGAACCTCAAAAGAGAGGAAATTAAGAGATTATCTGATTGACCGGGTACTGGGGGAAATCCCGTTTTGCAGACTTAACGGACATAGAACAGAGCGTCTCCCCAACAATGCGAATTTCAGTTTTCGATTTATTGAGGGGGAATCTCTCCTTATTAAATTAGATATGAAAGGAATATGTGGTTCCAGCGGTTCTGCCTGCACTTCAGGATCATTAGATCCATCCCATGTGCTTCTGGCAATCGGCCTGCCTCATGAGATTGCTCACGGCTCACTCAGGCTCACCCTTGGCGAGGATACTACAAGAGAAGATATTGACTATGTTGTGGCTTCACTAAAGGAGATCGTAGAGGGGCTTAGGGAAATGTCACCGTTATATGAGGATTTTATAAAAAGCAGATAGAGTATACAGGAGGAAGTAATATATGTATTCAGAAAAGGTAATGGATCATTTTGAGCATCCAAGGAATGTAGGCGAAATAGAAAATGCAAGCGGTACAGGTACTGTTGGAAATGCAAAATGCGGCGATATTATGAGGATTTATTTGGATATTGACGAAAACCAGATGATCAGGGACGTTAAGTTTAAGACTTTTGGATGCGGCGCTGCGGTTGCCACCAGCAGTATGGCGACTGAGCTTGTAAAAGGGAAATCTGTTCAGGAAGCAATGCAGGTAACAAATAAGGCGGTTATGGAGGCGCTTGACGGGCTTCCCCCGGTAAAGGTGCACTGCTCCCTCCTGGCAGAAGAAGCAATTCATGCGGCTCTCTGGGACTATGCTGAAAAAAATGATATTAAAATTGAAGGCCTGACAAAGCCGAAATCGGATATACATGAAGGCGAGGAAGAGGAAGAAGAGGAGTACTAAGATGTGCCTTGGGAACAGATATGAAACTGGAGCGGCTGTATGAGAAAAAAGAGAGTAGTTGTGGGAATGTCAGGGGGAGTGGACTCTTCCGTAACGGCATGGCTTTTAAAGGAACAGGGCTATGATGTGATTGGAGTCACTATGCAGATATGGCAGGATGATATACGTGAGATTCAGGAGGAGGAAGGAGGCTGCTGCGGCTTAGATGCAGCGGAAGATGCAAGAAGGGCAGCAGAGGAGATCGGAATCCCCCATTATGTTATGAACTTTAAGCAGGAGTTTAAAACAAATGTTATTGATTATTTTATGCGGGAATATTTAAACGGCCGGACTCCGAATCCCTGCATTGCCTGTAACCGTTATGTAAAATGGGAAGGGCTTTTAAAAAGAAGTATGGAAATCGGAGCGGATTATATTGCAACCGGGCATTATGCATCTGTGGAGAGGCTTGATAACGGTCGTTATTCTCTCCATACGGCGGCCTCGGCGAAAAAGGACCAGACCTATGCTTTATATAACCTTACCCAGCAGCAGCTTAAAAGGACGCTTATGCCCCTTGGAAAATATACAAAGGAGGAAGTAAGGGGCATGGCGGAGAAGCTGGGGCTTCTGGTAGCAGATAAACCGGACAGTCAGGATATCTGCTTTGTTCCAGGCGGAGATTATACTGCTTATATTGAAAAACAAGAGCCGGGAAAGGCATATCCGGGAAATTTTGTTCTGACAGACGGCACTGTGGCAGGACGTCATAAGGGAGTCATACATTATACAGTAGGTCAGAGAAAAGGACTGGGGCTTTCTATGGGGTATCCGGTATTTGTCCTTGAAATTCGTCCTGAGACAAACGAGGTGGTAATTGGGAATGAAGAGGAAGCAAAATTAAACTGCGTGCGGGCGGAAGGCCTCCGCTTTATGTCTGTGACGGATTTGGAAGGAAAAAAAAGAGTGTGGGCAAAAATCCGGTATAATCATAAAGGCGGATGGTGCGTGGCTGAAAAAACGCCGGATGGAGGGCTTTTGTGCACCTTTGAGGAGCCGGTGAAGGGAGCTGCGCCCGGACAGGCCCTTGTGTTATATGACGACGGCTTTGTTCTGGGCGGAGGGACAATTATATGAGAGCAGACGTACATATGCATTCAGCATTTTCCAGCGATTCGGATTCGCACCCGGAGGAAATGATTCTTGGAGCCATTGAGAAAGGCCTTGAAATGCTATGCTTTACAGACCATTATGATAAAGATAATATGGACTGGGGGCCGGAGGATATTTTTGGACCGGAAGAGTACTTCCGTGTACTTATACCGCTCCGGGAAAAATATAAGAACCAGATAGATGTGAGAATTGGCGTGGAGACAGGGCTGCAGCCATATCTGGCTTCCTACTATGCAGAATTTGTGAAAAAATATCCCTTTGACTTTGTTATCGGTTCTGTCCATTCTATCAAGAAAAGGGATATTGCATTCGGTACGCTTTTTAAAAAATATACGGATGAAGAAATATACCGGATGACTTTCGAGGAGACGCTGGAGGATATAAAGCTTGATACATCCTTTGACGTACTGGGGCATCTGGACTATGTGGTTCGATATGGAAGAGAAAAAGAGACGCATTATTTATATGGAAAATATGCAGATCTGATTGACGAAATACTTCGTGAGCTGATCAGAAAGGGAAAAGGATTAGAGCTTAACATGGCAGGAATAAAGTACGGCCTTCCTTTTGCCCATCCGCATCCTGACGTACTGAAGCGTTATAAGGAGCTGGGGGGAGAAATCATTACTGTAGGCGCCGACGGACATAAACCGGAGCATATTGCGTATGATTTTTATAAGGTGTCAGACATTTTGAAGGAAGCTGGTTTTTCCTATTATGCAGAATTCCGAGAAAGGCGGCCGTTTTTTAAGCGGCTTGCATAAAATTCTTTGTATCTTACATAAAAATGGAAAAGGCACTTGAATTTTTGTATGAGATTTAGTACAATAACACTTGGTTGATGATTCTTTAACAAAGTTAGAGAATTCACAATATAACGACTGCACGGCCAGTTAATAAAGAAAACTTTAGGAGGAATTAATCATGGCAGTAAAAGTAGCGATTAATGGATTCGGACGTATCGGACGTCTTGCGTTCAGACAGATGTTTGGAGCAGAAGGATATGAGGTAGTTGCAATCAACGACTTAACATCTCCTAAGATGCTTGCCCACCTGTTAAAGTATGACTCATCTCAGGGCAGATATGCTTTATGCGACAAGGTAGAGTCCACAGAGGATTCCATCATTGTTGACGGTAAAGAAATTAAGATTTATGCAAAAGCAAACGCAGAGGAGCTTCCATGGGGAGAGATCGGCGTAGACGTTGTTCTGGAGTGTACAGGCTTCTACACATCCAAAGAGAAAGCTTCCGCACATGTTAAGGCAGGTGCAAGAAAAGTTGTTATCTCCGCACCGGCAGGAAATGACCTTCCGACTATCGTTTACAATGTAAATCATGACAAGCTTACAGCAGAGGATACGGTTATTTCCGCAGCTTCCTGTACGACAAACTGTCTGGCGCCTATGGCGAAGGCTCTTAACGACCTTGCAGCAATTAAGTCTGGTATTATGTGTACAATCCATGCTTACACAGGAGACCAGATGACACTTGACGGACCGCAGAGAAAGGGTGATTTAAGAAGATCCCGTGCAGCGGCAGTTAATATCGTACCCAACAGCACAGGCGCAGCAAAGGCAATCGGCCTTGTTATTCCAGAGCTTAACGGAAAATTAATCGGAGCTGCTCAGAGAATTCCGACACCAACCGGTTCTACAACTATTTTAACAGCAGTTGTGGAAGGCGAGGTAACCGTTGATCAGATTAATGCTGCTATGAAGGCTGCTTCTAACGAGTCCTTTGGATATAATACAGATGAGATCGTATCCAGCGATATCGTAGGTATGAGATATGGCTCACTCTTTGATGCAACACAGACAATGGCGCTTCCGGTTGGCGACGGCACAACAGAGGTTCAGGTTGTATCCTGGTATGACAATGAGAATTCTTACACAAGCCAGATGGTAAGAACAATTAAGTATTTCTCAGAGCTTGGCTAGGCAATTTGTAATTGACTCACATCGGGTCCGGTCTTTTTGGACCGGACCTTTTTTAGAAATATTTAAAAGGAGACATTTTTATGCTTAATAAAAAATCAGTAGATGATATTCATGTAAAGGGACAAAAGGTTCTTTTAAGATGTGATTTTAATGTTCCGCTTATTGACGGAAAGATTACAGACGAGAATCGTCTTGTCGCAGCGCTTCCCACAATTAAGAAGCTTATCGCCGACGGCGGAAGGGTAATCCTCTGCTCCCATCTTGGAAAGCCGAAGGGAGAACCGAAGCCGGAGCTGTCTCTTGCCCCGGTAGCGGTGCGTCTGTCTGAATTACTCGGACAGGAAGTAAAGTTTGCAGCAGACCCGGAAGTCGTAGGGGCTAATGCGAAGGCGGCTGTAGAGGCTATGAAGGACGGCGAGGTGGTTCTTCTTGAGAATACCCGTTACAGAATTGAGGAGACGAAGAACGGCGAGGCATTCAGCAGGGATCTGGCGTCTCTGTGCGACGTGTTTGTAAATGATGCTTTTGGAACGGCTCACCGTGCACACTGCTCCAATGTAGGCGTTACTCAATTTGTTGACACAGCGGCAGTCGGGTACTTAATGCAGAAGGAGATAGATTTTCTTGGAAATGCAGTAAATAATCCGGAGAGACCGTTTGTTGCAATCCTTGGAGGCGCAAAGGTTTCCAGCAAGATTTCAGTTATCGAGAACCTTCTTGACAAAGTAAATACGCTGATTATCGGCGGCGGCATGTCCTATACCTTCAGCAAGGCACAGGGCGGAAGCGTTGGGGATTCGCTTCTTGAGGCTGATTACTGTGATTATGCGCTGAATATGCTTAAAAAGGCAGAGGAGAAGGGAGTAAAATTACTTCTTCCTGTAGACACGGTAATTGCAGATGATTTTTCAAATGGAGCAAACTCCAGGGTAGTACCTGCAGGAGAGATTCCGGCAGGATGGCAGGGACTGGATATCGGACCTGAGACAGAAAAGATTTTCTGCGATGCCGTAAAGGATGCAAAGACTGTTGTATGGAACGGACCTATGGGCTGCTTTGAGATGCCGAAGTTTGCACACGGTACAGAGGCAGTTGCAAAGGCGCTTGCTGACACAGAGGCAGTGACGATTATCGGCGGCGGTGATTCCGCAGCAGCAGTAAACCAGCTGGGATACGGCGATAAGATGACGCACATATCTACAGGCGGCGGCGCGTCTTTAGAGTTCCTGGAAGGAAAAGAATTGCCGGGAGTTGCGGCAGCGAATGATAAGTAAAAAGCTTGGCGAAGTTTTTACAAGTCTAGCGTTTACTTAGTAAGATGAACATTCCCCCCTTATTGAAAATATTATGCAAATTTTGAAGGAGACAAAAAATGGCAAGAAGAAAAATTGTAGCAGGCAACTGGAAGATGAACAAGACTCCAAGTGAGGCAGTTGCTTTAGTTAATGAATTAAAACCATTAGTAGCAAGTGAGGATGTGGACGTAGTATTCTGCGTACCTGCGATTGATATTATTCCGGTTGTGGAAGCATGCAAGGGTTCCAATATCCAGGTCGGCGCTGAAAATATGTATTTTGAGGAGAGCGGTGCGTATACAGGAGAGATATCTCCTGCAATGCTTACGGATGCCGGTGTAAAATATGTTGTTCTCGGTCATTCTGAGAGAAGAGAGTATTTTGCAGAGACAAATGAGACAGTAAATAAAAAGGTATTAAAAGCGTTCGAACATGGCCTTACACCGATTATGTGCTGCGGCGAGACTCTTGAGCAGAGAGAGCAGGGGGTTACCATGGATTTCATCCGCCAGCAGGTGAAGGTTGGTTTCCAGAATGTGACTGCTGATCAGGCCAAAGAGGCAGTGATTGCTTATGAGCCTATCTGGGCCATCGGAACAGGCAGGACAGCTACCACAGAGCAGGCAGAGGAGGTCTGCGCAGGCATCCGTGCATGTATCGCTGAGATTTATGATGACGCGACGGCAGCCAAGATCCGTATCCAGTACGGAGGATCTGTAAATGCAGGAAATGCGGCAGAGCTGTTTGCACAGGCTGACATTGACGGCGGGCTTGTAGGAGGCGCTTCTCTTAAGGCAGATTTTGGAAAGATTGTGAATTATAAATAGCAGCGGGATGTTATGGGGCACAAAATCAGCTGTTTTGGCGATTTTGCGTCCCTCCTTTTGTCATATGCTTAAAAAGCGTTTGTATTCATACCACGAAATTAGGTTTACACTTTTTAAATGTTATGTTACAATTTATATTACTTTAAGGGATGGCAGATATGACAGGGCATGAGAGAAGACTGAAATAACAGATAACAAATAAACTGAATCAGGCTGTTCCGGAAGCTGATAAAAATCTGGCTTATGAAGTGAAAGTGAATTATCTTGTCGGAAAAGTAAATATTCTTGAGCAGGATATAGCGGAACTTAAAGTTAAGACAGGAGTTATTCTGGAAATGAAGTAAATGGTAATGCCGGAAAATGTGAAAATGCATAAGAGCCGATATCTGTGAATTGCTGTTTGAGATAGAGGCTTTTATATTTTTGCTTTGCTTTTAAGGAGTTTTAGAAATGCAGAAAGTACTAATTATTGATGAAAATCAGGAAGAGACAGAGCTGCTTAGAGCTGTTTTAGATGAATATGACATTACAGTTGTATGTACTGCGAAGGAGGGAGCTGCTTGTGCAGGAACAGGGAAATATTCGCTGATTTTTCTTGATGCAGCTCTGTCTGATATGGAGGAGTTTGGGATGCTCAAAGAGCTTCAGAGAAAAATTATGCCATGGCATATCCCAGTACTCCTGCTTATGGATGAACCAGATGCGAAAAAGGAAGAGAAAGGACTTTCCCTGGGGGCGGCAGATTACATTGTAAGACCGGTTTATCCTCTGGTTGTAAAAGCAAGAGCACAAACACATATAAGTCTATATCAGTACAGAAAAAAAGAAGAGGAGCAGTCTGCGCTGATTGATTCGCTGACCGGTGTGGCCAGTAAGCAGAGATATGAGCTTAACAGTATTCTGAAGTGGCAGGAAGCTGTGCGTCTGGGCGTTCCAATCTCCATTTGTATGATTGATGTTGATAAGTTCAGGGCATATAATGAACGTTATGGTTATCCGTCAGGAGATAAGGCTCTTATTTCCATAGCGGAGGCGGCTTCCTCTTACCTGAAGAGAAGCACAGATTTGTTTGCGCGTTATGAAGGAGACAGGTTTGCAGCAGTTATCTTGGGCGGAGAAGAAAATGCTGTTTTTGAGCATTTGAAAAAGATCTGTCAAGTAATAGAAAAGCTTCATATTCCCCATTGGGTTTCTGCCTCCAGATGGATTACAGTAAGTGTAGGCGGTGTTACGGTAATTCCACAGAAGGGCGATTCTTATGACACGTATTTTGAAATAGCTGAAAAGATGCTGTCTGACGCTAAAAAGTCAGGAGGAGCACAGGTAATGTGGATGAATGAGAGAATGGAGCAGCTTAGAGGGAAATAACAGTTAAAGAAAAGGACAGTACCTATGATTTATAAAGAAATACCACTTAAGGCGTCAGGCTCCGCGGAGTATGCAAAGCTGCAGGCTTATATTCAGGATACGCCGCAGGACGGGAGCCTTAAAATAAAGAAGAGGCCGTTGATCTTAATCTGTCCTGGGGGAGGATACGAACGCACCAGCTACCGTGAAGGCGAGCCTCTGGCCCTGCATTTTTTAAGCAAGGGCTATCATGCGGCAGTGCTTCGTTATTCAACTATGACCAGCCGTTTTCCTGTACAGGTTCTTGAGCTGGGACAGGCAGTAAAGAAGCTGGGCGGATATGCAGAAGAATGGAAGATTGATATGGAAAGGCTTGTAGTGCAGGGATCCTCGGCGGGAGGACATCTGGCGGCAAGCTACGGCGCTTTTTGGAACCGGAATTTCATTACGTCAGCCCTTGGAGTAGGGGCGGAGGAATTAAAGCCGGCAGGAGTTATGCTGAGTTATCCGGTCATTACTACAGACATAAAATATATGCACAAGGGAAGTTTTGAAAAGCTTTTGGGGAATGGAGTTTCCGGGAATATGAATGAGGTATCCGTTGAAAAGCAGGTGACGGAGACGATGCCGCCCTGTTTCCTGTGGCACACGATGGAGGACGCTACGGTTCCAGTGGAGAATTCCATAATGATGGCAATGGCGCTTCGAAGGGAAGGAGTTCCTTTTGAGCTCCATGTTTTTCCGGAAGGAGAGCATGGCTTAAGCCTTGCCAGTCCTGTTGTGGAACGGGAGAACGGACATGGGGTGCAGAAAGTATGTTCCCAGTGGATCATACTGGCAGATGCATGGCTTGAGAGATTATTTGAAGGAAAAAACAGGTGAAGGAGTGTTATTTAAATGAATAAAAAACCAACAGTGCTTATGATATTAGACGGTTATGGGCTGAATGACAAGACAGAAGGAAATGCAGTTAAAGAGGGAAAAACCCCGGTTATGGATCGATTGATGGCAGAATATCCGTTTGTGAAAGGAAATGCCAGCGGTCTGGCTGTAGGGCTTCCTGACGGACAGATGGGAAATTCAGAGGTAGGCCACTTAAATATGGGAGCAGGCCGCATTGTGTATCAGGATCTTACGAAAATAACCAAGGCGATTCAGGACGGTGATTTTTTTGAGAATCAGGCGCTTCTTGCAGCCTGTGAGAATGTGAGGAAAAATGACAGCGCGCTTCACATGTATGGTCTTGTATCGGATGGCGGTGTGCACAGCCATAATACCCATATCTATGGTCTTTTGGAGCTTGCAAAGCGTCAGGGAATCAAAAAAGTTTATGTACACTGTTTTCTGGACGGACGCGATACTCCTCCGGCTTCTGGCAAGGAGTATGTGGAAGAGCTGGAAGCTAAGATGCAGGAGATAGGCGTCGGACAGGTGGCAACAGTTATGGGACGTTATTATGCTATGGACCGGGATAACCGCTGGGAGCGTGTGGAGAAAGCCTATCGGGCAATGGTATACGGGGAAGGCGAGAATGCAGTGAACGGACCGGAAGGAATTCAGGCTTCCTATGATAAGGATACGACAGACGAGTTTGTATTACCTACTGTTGTTATGAAAGACGGAGCTCCGGTGGCAACGATTCAGGAACATGATTCTGTCATTTTCTTTAATTTCCGTCCGGACCGTGCAAGGGAGATTACGAGAGCCTTTTGTGACGATGAGTTTACAGGTTTTGACCGAGGCGATAGAGTAAAGACCACGTATGTCTGTTTTACAGAGTATGATGTAACTATTGAAAATAAGCTTGTTGCATTTGTAAAGGAAGAAATTACGAATACATTTGGCGAATACCTTGCTGCCAATGGAAAGAAACAGGCCCGCATTGCCGAAACAGAAAAATATGCTCATGTTACGTTTTTCTTTAATGGCGGCGTAGAGGAGCCTAATAATGGGGAGGACAGGATTCTTGTGAAATCGCCGAAGGTTGCGACTTACGACCTGAAGCCGGAGATGAGCGCTTATGAGGTTTGTGACAGGCTGGTGGAAGCAATCCGATCCGAAAAATATGACGTTGTGATTATTAATTTTGCAAATCCGGATATGGTAGGACATACCGGAGTGGAAGCAGCGGCGATTAAGGCAATTGAGGCAGTGGATGCATGTGTGGGAAAAGCAGTAGAGGCCATAAAAGAGGTGGATGGCCAGATGTTTATCTGTGCGGATCATGGAAATGCAGAGCAGCTTATTGATGAAGAGACAGGCGAGCCATTTACAGCCCATACCACTAATCCGGTTCCGTTTATTCTTGTCAATGCGGATCCGGCGTACCGCTTAAGAGAAGACGGATGTCTGGCAGATATCGCGCCGACACTGATTGAGCTTATGGGTATGAAGCAGCCGGAGGAAATGAGCGGGAAATCATTATTAATAAAATAAATAGTGTGAAAAAAGACTTAAAATGGGGAATTTCCCTGTTTTGGTCTTTTTTATTCAATTGCTTGTTTTCTTTTGATATATTTTCATAACATTTTGTGCATGAGCGAAGCGAAAGGAATGAATATAAATATGAAAAGTTATGATATTTTTTTCTTTGACCTGGATGGAACAATAACTGATTCCGCACAGGGGATTACCAATTCTGTCATCTATGCATTAAAAAAATATGGCATTGAGGAAGAAGATTACGGTAAATTATGCAAATTCATCGGACCGCCCCTTACAGATTCCTTTCAGGAGTATTATGGCTTTTCCAAAGAGCAGTCTGAAGAAGCGGTAGGATATTACCGCGAATATTATAAAGACAAGGGGATTTTTGAAAATCGTGTTTACGAAGGCTTTGAAGAGGTGGCAAAGAAGCTGAGGGAATCTGGAAAGACCCTTGTCGTAGCAACATCAAAGCCAGAGCCCTTTGCAAGAAAAATCATTGATTATTTCGGACTTGCGGAATATTTTGATTATGTGGCCGGCATGGAACTGGACGGGAGAAGAGGTTCCAAAGAAGAGGTGATAAACTATGCCTTAAAGGCATGCCGAATAAAGGATAAGCGCAGAGTTTTAATGATCGGCGACCGCCGGCATGACGTGGCCGGGGCAAGGGCGGCCGGCATTGACTGTGCCGGGGTATTATATGGCTTCGGAACAAAAGAGGAGCTTAAGGCGGCCGGAGCCTCCTACATTATAGAGAAACCGGAAGGAATACTTAAATTCATCCAGTCTTTATAAATTCTTTATTGTATGAAACTATAGAAGGGGTATAGTATATTTTTTACTTTTATGATACAATATTTTGCAGAAAGAACGGGGAGAACCCGGATAAAGGAAGGATGATTTAAATGGAAAGAGTAAAGAGGATTCTTGCGGCGGTACTGACGGCAGTTCTTTTAGCGGCGCTGCTGGCAGGATGCGGAAAGAAAGAGCTGGATGCGGCCAAGGCAGTAGACGCATATCTGAAGGCCTATACAAAAGGTGAGTTCGACGATTATGCGGAGATAGTCGGTGAAGATAAGGAGGAACTTAAGAAAGGATATGACAAGGCGCTTGACGATGTAAAAGCAATGTTTGATGAAGTCGAAACCCTGGGCGTAGATTTTGGAGATGAGTTTACCAGCGAGATAAAAAATCTTCTGGCAGGAGTAAAATATGAGGTGATAGGCGCCAAGAAGGAAGAGGACGGATATGTTGTAGATGTTGATGTAAGTCCCTCAGACGTTTTAAGTCTGTTTTTAAAAAATGTAATGCAGGCGGCACAGAGCGTAAGTGATCCGGATGGAATCGGCGATGCGATGATACAGGCTCTTAAGGATGCGGTGGCACAGCAGGGCTATGGAGAAGCAAAGAGACATCAGGTGCATATTGATTATAATGAAGATGAAAAGATGTATGAAATCAATGACAGCGATGTTGCAGCCCTTTCCGTTGATTTCTTTGACATGGATGTGGAGATGGAAGAGCTTTTAACCCAGATGTATACCCCCAGCGGTACAGTATATGATAATCCATATCTGAATTGGACCAGTGAGGAATGGAACGCTGCATCTGACGAGGAAAAGACACAGTGCTGTCTGGCAATGGTACAGGAGATACAGGGATTAAGCGATGAGGATATAGCTGCTTTAGATGTGAATGATCCGTCAATCCAGAATGGGATTCAGCAGATAAAGGACGGATTGGATATAAGTTTCAGCAGCGGAATGAATGTCAGTATCGGCGACTATCTGGAAATGATAAAAGGCCAGCTGCAATAACAGAAGGAAGGGGGGCCGGCAAGGCCTCTTTTTCATTCAAACGTGAAATCACTGCATTCGCGCAATATCTATTGAAACACCGCAGAATGTCTGATACGATAAGTGCAGAAAGGAAGTGAGCTGTATGCTTATAAAAGAGAGCTATATTACAATTGCATGGCTTGTTCTTTTGATTATTCTTTTAATTATCGAAATCATTACCATCGGGCTTACGAGTATTTGGGCGGCCGGCGGCGCACTGGCGGCGTTGATTCTTAATATACTGGGCGTTCCGTTTTTGTGGCAGGTGGTGGTGTTCTTCGCTGTGACTTTCATTCTTTTGTGTTTTACAAGACCGTTTGCAGTGCGGTTTATCAATAACCAGAGGGAGAAGACAAATTACGAAGGGATTATCGGGAAAACAATCCGGATTGCAGAGACAGTAGATAATATCAGCCAGTCCGGCATGGCAGTTGTAAATGGACAGGAGTGGACGGTGAGGGCGGAAAAAGAGGAAGAGGTCCTTAAGCCGGGAACTCTCGCCAAGGTAGTCAACATATCCGGCGTAAAATTAATTGTAAGAAAATATGAGGAGGAATAAAAATGGGTGGTATGATAGTTTTAATAGCTTTAGTAGTTGTGATTGTGATTGGTTTATTGCTTTTGATATCCTGTATCAAAATCGTTCCCCAGGCAAAGGCAATGGTAGTGGAGCGTCTGGGCGCATATCAGGCGACATGGAGTACGGGACTTCATTTTAAGATGCCTATCGTTGACCGTGTTGCAAGGAAAGTGGATCTGAAGGAACAGGTAGTTGATTTTGCACCGCAGCCGGTAATTACGAAGGATAATGTTACCATGCGGATTGATACCGTTGTGTTTTATCAGATTACAGATCCCAAGATGTTCTGTTACGGGGTAGCAAATCCGATTATGGCCATTGAGAACCTGACGGCTACAACTCTCCGTAATATTATCGGTGATCTGGAGCTTGACCAGACACTGACATCCAGAGAAACGATTAATACGAAAATGCGCGCATCACTTGATGTTGCCACGGATCCGTGGGGAATCAAGGTGAACCGGGTAGAGCTTAAAAATATTATCCCGCCGGCAGCAATTCAGGATGCAATGGAAAAACAGATGAAGGCCGAGCGTGAACGGCGTGAAGCAATTCTCCGTGCGGAAGGCGAGAAGAAGTCTACGATTCTGGTAGCAGAAGGTAATAAGGAGTCGGCAATTCTGGATGCGGAGGCAGAGAAGCAGGCGGCAATCCTTCGCGCAGAGGCTCAGAAGGAGGCTAAGATCCGTGAGGCAGAAGGTGAGGCTGAGGCGATTCTTAAAGTACAGCAGGCAAATGCAGACGGTATCCGTTTTCTTAAGGAAGCAGGAGCAGATGAAGCTGTCCTTACCATTAAGAGCCTTGAGGCCTTTGAGAGAGCGGCAGACGGAAAGGCTACGAAGATTATTATCCCTTCTGAGATTCAGGGGCTTGCCGGACTGGTAAAGAGCGCAAAAGAGATTATGGGAGAATAATGGTTTAAATGTAAAAGGAGGCGGTATGAATGACGCATGTTCTGATTCTGGAGGATGACAGAGAATCTATGAAGGCTCTCAGGCAGATTCTGGCGGATTGTTCAGAAGACATTTGTGTCCATGCCGCCGTTTCTTATGAGGAGGCCAGGGAGCTTTTGAATCAAGATATCCGATATGGGCTTTTCCTTTTGGACGTGAATTTGGACGGGAAGAACAGGGAGGATATCGGCGGTATTCTTTTTGCAAGAGAGATCAGGGAGCAGTTTCGCTATACCTTTACTCCGGTAGTTATGGTCACTGCAATCGGTGCGCTGGAGATGCAGGCGTACAGAGAGCTGCACTGCTATCAGTACATTATGAAACCGTTTTTACCCGAGCAGGTAAAAGAAGTGGTGGATAAGGTATTGTCAAAGGAAAGGCAGGAAGAGCCGCCTGCTATTGTGGTAAAGAGGGATGGAGTTAATTACCAGGTGAAATGTACAGATATCCGCTATATAGAAGCCATACACAGAGGGGTGAGACTTCATCTTAAAAATGAAAATTGGGATCTTCCCTATGTGACGATGAAGCAGATACTTGCAAAAATACCAGACGGAATGTTTTTACAGTGTCACAGAGTATATGCGGTAAACCGGCTGGAGGTAGAATATTACGATATGGTAAACCGTATTGTCAAGCTTAAGGACTGTGCGGATACCGTAGAGATTGGAGTGACATATAAAGCGGAAATAGGGAGGCTTGTCAGTGGTTAGCTGGGCTAGGAAATTTTTATACAGAATATTTTGTGTGATTGCCATGCTTGTATCGGTCTATCTGATTGTAGATTTTCTGGTAAGCGGTACATTTGACTTCCGGATATTTACGATGTTTCTGCTTCTTATGGTAGTTGAGATCTGGGGAATTATTGACTGGCGTAAAAACTATATTCTGATGCAGCAAAAGGAAAATGAATTAAAATTATATCAGCACTACATTCAGCCGCTGGAGGAGCTTGTAAAGGAAATCCGCGCCAGACAGCATGAATTTGATAACCATATCAATGCCATTCTTAACATGCATCTGACAGTGGAAGGCTATGATGAGCTTGTGGCACAGCAGTCGGCCTATATAGCCGGGATTGTTAAGGACGATGACAGCCGGAAATATTTTCCGCTGCTCAGAATCAGTGATAAGGTTCTGGCAGGGTTCCTGTATAGTAAGATTGTCCGGGCGCCTTCCTTTGTAAAGACAGATGTGATCGTAAAAAATCTGGAGATTATTTCCGGTATCTCAGAGCATCATCTGATTGAAATCGTAGGTACTTTGGTTGACAATGCCTACGAAGCATGCACAGAGAAACGGAATCAGGTAATCATGGAACTGGATTCAGAGAACGACCGTTTAGTCTTTATCATTAAGAATCAGATAGACGCCATAAAGATGGATGAGCTTCAGAAGTTTTTTGAAAAAGGATATTCAACAAAAAATGACACAGGCAGAAGGGGATTCGGACTTTATAATGTAAAGATGTTGATAAAGAGATATCGCGGAGATATAGTTGTAAGCATTGATAAGAAAGAGGAGGAGAGCTACATCTGTATGAAGGTAATTGTATAGAGCTAAAACAAAAGCGTTGTAAATAAGAACCTCCGCCTAATGGGTGCGGAGGTTCTTATTTGCTGTAGAAAGCATGAGCTTTAATCTGTTTAGCTGATTTACTTCACTGGCGCCCGGATCAAAATCTATGGCCACAATATTGGACTGGGGATGCAGTCTTCTAAGTTCTTTGATAACGCCCTTTCCAACTACATGATTTGGGAGGCAGGCGAAGGGCTGCGTGCACACGATATTTGGCGCTCCACTGTGAATAAGCTCCAGCATTTCACCAGTAAGGAACCAGCCTTCGCCGGTTTGATTTCCCAGAGATACAATTTCCGACGCCATCTCTCCGAGAGCTTTTATGTCTGCCGGTGCATCGAAATGTGTACTTTTCTTAAAAGCCTTTGAAGCAGGTGAACGGAACCAATTAAGGGCCCGGATTCCAAGATTTGCCATAACGGCCTTGGATCTTTCAAAGCCAAGCTTTTCCACTTTGAAGTTTTGATTGTAGAAGCAGTAGAGAAGGAAGTCTAAAAGATCCGGAACAACGGCTTCCGCTCCCTCGTTTTCCAAGGTTTCTACCAGATAATTGTTGGCCGCCGGAAGAAATTTTACAAGAATTTCTCCTACAATTCCCACACGAGGCTTTCTTATATCAAGCAGTTCAATATTCTGATCAAAATCTTCAATAATATTCCTGCATAGCTGTTTAAATCGACGTCTGGAGGGATATCCTGCAGACAGGTATTCCTGACACACTGTTTTCCATTTTTCATGCATTGCATTTACGGAGCCGGACACCGCCTCATAAGGGCGCAGCCGGTATATGCATTTCATGAAGATATCGCCGAATATTACAGCATAAATGCCGCGCAGCATAAGCGCAGGCGTAAGCTTAAAGCCAGGGTTTCCCTCAAGTCCGCTTAAGTTTATGGAGATAACCGGAATATGGGCATAGCCGGCCTTTTTAAGCGCTCGTCTTATAAAGCCGATGTAGTTGGAAGCCCGGCAGCCTCCTCCTGTCTGGCTGATGATAACAGCAATCCTGTCTGTATCATATTCACCGGAAAGAATGGCTTCCATAATCTGTCCAACTACCATAAGAGACGGATAGCATGCATCGTTATTTACATATTTAAGTCCCACATCTACGGCATGTTTGTTATCATTAGGAAGCACCTTGATGTTATAACCAGATGCCAAAAAAGCCGGTTCCAGAAGCTCGAAATGGATGGGGGACATCTGAGGGCACAGGATAGTATAACTTTCACGCATTTCCCGTGTAAAAGGAATCCTGGTAATTGCAGAGGAATGTATTTCACGGGTTTCTTTTCTCTGTTCCCTTACACGGATTGCCGCAAGAAGAGAACGCACACGAATTCTTGCGGCTCCCAGATTATTTACCTCATCAATTTTAAGGGAGGTATATATCTTATCAGAAGCTGTAAGAATATCGGATACCTGATCCGTGGTGACGGCGTCCAGTCCGCAGCCGAAGGAATTAAGCTGTATTAAATCAAGATTATCTTTTGTCTTTACATAATTTGCCGCTGCATAGAGACGGGAATGATACATCCATTGATCCATTACATTTAAAGGACGTTCTACCGGGTGCAGGTGGGAAACAGAGTCTTCTGTAAGCACGGCGATATTGTAAGAGTTTATAAGCTCCGGAATACCGTGATTTACTTCTGGATCGATGTGATAGGGACGTCCGGCAAGGACAATTCCCCTGTTCCCTGTTTTGTCCAGATATTCTATTGTTTCTTCCCCTTTACGTCGTATATCAGCGCGGCACCGATTCAGTTCTGTCCATGCGGCATGAACGGCAGAACTGATTTCTTCGGATGAAAGAGAAAATTTTTCAGAAAGTTCCTCAGTCAGGCGCAGGGAAATAGTTTCTTCATTTTTCAGTGAGAGGAAGGGATGTATAAAATCCACCTCACCGTATACGATGGCATCAATATTATTTTTTATATTTTCAGGATAGGAGGTTACGATGGGGCAGTTATAATGATTATTGGCATCCTCAAATTCATTCCTTTCATAGGGGATACTTGGATAAAAAATATGTTTTATCCCCTGATTAATCAGCCATTGTACATGACCGTGAGCAAGCTTTGCAGGGTAGCATTCAGACTCACTGGGAATACTGTCAATACCATATTCGTAGATCTTTCTTGTAGAAGCAGGAGAAAGGACTACGCAAAAGCCTAAGGTATGGAAGAAGGTAAACCAGAACGGATAGTTCTCGTACATGTTAAGCACCCGGGGGATGCCAATGACGCTCCGCCTTGCCTTGTCTTCATCAAGAGGCTTGTAGTCAAAATACCGTTTTAACTTATATTCAAAAAGGTTTGGCAGATGATTTTGTGCTTTCTCCTTTCCAAGCCCCCGTTCACATCGGTTTCCGGTAATAAATTTCCGCCCTCCGCTGAAATGATTAACGGTCAGCCGGCAGTTGTTTGTACAGCCTCTGCATTTGGTCATGGTAGTGGAATATTTAAGAGCCTCTATATCCTCTATAGAAAGCATGGTAGTTCCTTTACATTCCTGAAAACGCTCGCGGGCGATGAGCGCTGCGCCGAAGGCTCCCATGATTCCGGCAATATCCGGGCGGATAACCTGGCAGCCGGCAATTTTTTCAAAGCTTCTGAGGACGGCATTATTGTAGAAGGTTCCTCCCTGTACAACAATATGACTGCCAAGCTCGGAGGCGTCGGAAACCTTAATAACTTTAAACAGGGCGTTTTTAATTACAGAATAGGCAAGGCCGGCAGAAATGTCTGCGACCTCAGCGCCTTCCTTTTGGGCCTGTTTTACCTTGGAATTCATAAAAACAGTACAGCGTGTGCCAAGATCAATCGGGTGGCCGGCAAAGATTGCTTCATGAGCAAAATCTTCCACAGAGTAATTCAGCGATTTGGCGAAGGTTTCTATAAAAGAACCGCAGCCGGAGGAACATGCTTCGTTAAGCTGAACGCTGTCTACCGTCCGGTTTTTAATTTTAATACATTTCATATCCTGTCCGCCGATATCTAAAATACAGTCTACCTCCGGTTCAAAAAAAGAGGCGGCGTAATAGTGGGATACTGTTTCAACTTCTCCTTCATCAAGCAGAAGGGCAGCCTTAATGAGAGCCTCCCCGTATCCGGTAGAGCAGGAGTGGACAATATCTACGCCGTCAGGAAGCTGACGGTAAATATCCTTGACAGCCCGGATCGTTGTACCAAGCGGATCCCCTTCATTATTCTGGTAAAAAGAATATAAAAGAGTTCCATCCTCTCCTACAAGGGCGGCCTTTGTTGTTGTAGAGCCGGCATCAATTCCAAGAAATGCCCGTCCGCTATAGGAAGCAAGATCCTTAAAAGGCACCTGATGCTTTGCATGGCGGTTTTTAAAGGCATGATACTCAGCCTCTGTTGCAAACAGAGGCTCCATGCGGTCTACTTCGAAATCCATTTTTATCCGCCGGTCCAGCCGATTCTGCATTTCACGGAGAGGAACGGATATATCTTTCTTGGAATTCAGCGCAGAACCGATTGCAGCAAACAGATGAGAGTGATTGGGAGCAATGGTATGCTCCTTATCAAGCTTTAGGGTACGGACAAAAGCTTCCTTAAGCTCGGAAAGAAAATGCAGGGGTCCCCCCAGGAACGCAACATGTCCGCGAATTGGTTTGCCGCAGGCAAGTCCGCTGATTGTCTGATTGACAACTGCCTGAAAAATAGAGGCGGCCAAATCCTCTTTTGCGGCGCCTTCATTGATAAGAGGCTGTATATCGGTCTTTGCAAACACACCGCATCTTGCTGCGATGGGGTACAGGGCCTTATAATTTTTGGCATATTCGTTCAGTCCGGAGGCATCCGTTTGAAGAAGAGAGGCCATCTGATCGATAAAAGAACCGGTACCGCCGGCGCATACCCCGTTCATGCGCTGCTCCACATTACCTCCTTCAAAATAGATTATTTTTGCATCTTCGCCTCCCAGCTCAATGGCAACGTCTGTCTGGGGGGCATAATCCTGCAATGCAGTAGACACAGCGATCACTTCCTGCACAAAGGGAACGCCCAGATGTCTGGCCAGCGTAAGACCGCCGGATCCGGTAATAACAGGGGATGCCGAGATTGCCCCCAGTTTATAAATGGCGCGTCCTAAAAGATCGGAGAGGGTCTCCTGAATATTTGCAAAATGCCGTTCATAATCAGAAAATACGACTTCACTGGCGGAATCCAGCAAGGCAATTTTAACCGTTGTGGAGCCGATATCAATACCAAGTGTATACAGTTCTTTTCTGCTCATAATTATGTACTCCTTTATTCCTATATCAATATGTACTTCTACTTATTTGTATGTATTTTATTAATGACTGTAACATTATACGACAAAAAATGCGGAAATACAATTCACAAATTAATGCGAAAAGATAAAATATGTATGAAATGACTGCAATATTTTGCGTCATAATTGACAAATAATTCATGAAAAGGTAGAATTACTACAGTAATAATAAATATAAAAACAGGAGCGGACATATGAATTGGTTGGATAAACTGGAACGAAAATTTGGCAGATATGCAATTGCCAATCTGATGTATTATATTATTATTTTTTATGGTGTGGGTTTTGTGATTAACCTGGTGAATCCGGAGTTTTATTATCAATATTTAAGCCTGAATGTGGAGGCAGTGCTTCACGGGCAGATATGGAGGCTTGTAACCTTTATTATCCAGGCCCCTTCGGACAGTATTATTTTCATTATTTTTGTGCTTCATCTCTATTATATGATAGGAATGGAGCTTGAAAGGGCATGGGGGTCTTTCCGGTTTAATGTATATTTTTTTTCGGGAATGTTTTTTCATATACTTGCCGCATTTATCGTGTATTTTGTACTGGGACTGTCGCTGCCCATGAGTACATGGTATCTGAATCTGTCCCTTTTCTTCGGATTTGCAGCGCTTTATCCTAATATGGAGTTTCTGCTTTTTATGATTATTCCGGTCAAGGTAAAGTGGCTTGCCCTTCTTGATGCAGTTTACTTTGCTTATGGTATTTTACAGGCGTTTCTTCCGGCATATGGGGGCGGAATATTTGGAGTTGTATATAAGGCAAACGCGGTTGCAGCTGCGGTATCTATACTGAATTTCCTGCTGTTCTTTCTGGGCTCAAGAAACGTCAGGCCCTACAGTCCCAAGCAGGTAAAAAGAAAGAGGGAATTTAAAAGAAATATCCGCAATGCCTCAAAGCCCATGAATTACGGCGGCGGAGCAAGACACAAATGCGCGGTCTGCGGACGCACAGATCTGGACGACGCTGGTTTGGAGTTTCGGTATTGTTCCAAGTGCAGCGGAAATTATGAATATTGTCAGGAGCATCTTTTTACGCATACACATGTAAAATAGAAAGACTGTTTATAGAATAAAAAGGAAGGAACAAAAGGAAATGAAAAAAACAAAAATTATCTGTACGATGGGTCCAAGCTCTGATAATGAGGAGATTTTAAGAAGGCTGGTACGCGGAGGGATGGATATTGCCCGGTTTAATTTTTCCCATGGAACACATGAGGAACAAAAGATTCGAATGGACAGACTGAAAAGAATCCGTGACGAGGAGAAAAGGCCTATTGCCATTCTTCTGGATACAAAGGGACCGGAGATTCGCACGGGAGTTCTGAAGGGTGGAAAAAAGGCGGTTTTGAAAGAAGGAGAAATGCTTACTCTTACTACAGAAGAGATAGAAGGAGATGAAAAACGGATTTCTATCACCTATTCGGGACTTGTGGAGGACGTTCAGGCCGGGAGCAGGATTTTGATTGACGACGGCCTGATTGAGCTTCAGGTAAAGAGCAAGCAGGATACAGAGATTATCTGCAGGATTATAAACGGCGGGGAGTTAGGAGAGCGCAAGGGAGTGAATGTACCGAATGTACCGGTAAGGCTTCCTGCAATTACAGATAAGGACAGGGAGGATATCCGGTTCGGCGTTGCTCAGAAGATTGATTTTATCGCAGCGTCTTTTGTGCGCAATGCAGAATGTATTTTAGAAATCCGCTCCTTCCTTAAGGAGTGTAATGCGCCGTATATCCCAATTATCGCGAAAATTGAAAATGCAGAGGGAATCCGCAACATTGAAGAGATTGTACGGTGTGCGGACGGGGTCATGGTTGCTAGAGGCGATCTGGGTGTTGAGATACCGGCAGAGGAGGTGCCGTATCTTCAGAAATTTTTGATTCAGACATGTAACGACAATTATAAGCCGGTAATCACGGCAACTCAGATGCTGGATTCTATGATGCGTAATCCGCGCCCTACCAGAGCAGAGGTGACAGACGTTGCGAATGCAGTCTATGACGGAACAGATGCAGTTATGCTGTCCGGCGAGACGGCAGCGGGAAAATATCCTGCAGAAGCTCTTAAAATGATGGTACATATTGTTGAGAATACAGAGGAGCACCTGGACTATAAGCAGCTGCTTGAGAAGGCCAAGGAGCATCATATGAAGAGTGCATCAAGCGCCCTTGCCCATGCCACTGTTACAACGGCTTCGAATATGGGGGCAAGATGTATTATTACGCCTACGGTGACAGGAGCAACGGCAAGGGTTGTGTCCAAATTCAAGCCGAAGACAGAGATTATCGGCGTATCTCCCAGTGAGGCAACTCTTCGGAGGATGCAGATATACTGGGGGGTAAGGCCTCTCAAATCTATAGAGGCAAGATCTACAGACGAAATCTGCAACAGCGCCATAGAGCTTGTCTGTGCAAAGCAGATTGCAGAGACAGGAGATGTGGTAGTACTGACAGCCGGTATTCCGTCCCCTGCAATCGGAGGGCAGAAGATGGGGGTCAGCAATATGATGAAGATAACGGTGGTAGAGTAAAGGATAACAGCTTTGGTGGACAAAAATGATAAATCGTGATTGGGAAAAATTCGGAGAAGAGATAAGAAGGACAGTGCAGGATGCCATAGACGCCCAGGATTATAATAAATTGAACCAGACGGTAACAGATACTATTAACAATGCAGTGGACGGCATTGCAAAGAGCCTGCGGGGCGGGAGAGAAGAAAAACGCACAGGAAATGCAGGCGGTACGTATGGACAGACAGGCCCGTATTACAGGAAGGGATATTCTTACAGCGGACAGACGCCCCTCCAAAAAATACAGCCCAAAAGAGTACCAGAATTGTACAGGAGCGTAACTTCAGTTGTTGCAGGCGGTACGGTCATGACAGCTTTGGGAGCAGTTTTCGGCGGAATCTTCTTTGTGTTTCTGCTGCTTTGGATGATCGGTATGGCAGTTGACGGGAGTATAGGCATTCCGGGTATTATTATTCTTGCTATTTTTCTTGTATTCAGTGTTTCCGGCTTTGCAGTCAGCCGGTGGGGTTCGGTTTTAAGAGGGCGTGTAAAGCGGTTTCGGGCATATGTAAGGATTCTTGGGAGCAGGGAGTACTGCAATGTCCGGGAGCTTGCAGAAGGCACCAGAAGGAACATAAAATACGTACTTAAGGATTTGGAGCAGATGTTAAGGAGCGGCTGGTTTCTGCAGGGACATTTGGACGAGCAGAAAACCTGTCTTATCGTCAGCCATAATATGTATCATCAATATCTTAGAATCGAAGAGGACAGAAAGAAAACCATAGAGGATCAGAAGGCAGGCGAAGAGGAGAAGCGAAAAAAGGCTGAGGAGCACAGCCAGAAGCTTTCTCCTGAGGTGAGGAAAATTGTTGAGGAAGGGGATGCCTATATCCGGAAAATCCATGCCTGCAATGATGCCATTCCCGGAGCAGAGATTTCTGCAAAGATATCCCGGATGGAGACGGTTATTGACAGGATTTTTGACAGGGTGGAGCAGGACCCTGAAGCAGTAGATGATATCAGGAGGATGATGGAATATTACCTTCCTACGACCATTAAGCTTTTAGAGGCATATAAGGAGCTGGATTCACAGCCGGTGGATGGTGAGAATATCCGTTCCTCCAAGAAGGAGATTGAAAAAACGCTGGATACTTTAAGCAGCGCATTTGAAAAACTTCTGGACGACTTGTTCCAGGATACTGCGTGGGATGTTTCCGCGGATATATCCGTGCTTCATACCATGCTCGCCCAGGACGGCCTTACAGAGGACGGGCTTAAATAAATAAAAAGGATGGAGAGATGTAAGATGAATGAGTTTGAAGAATTATCGGCAGTTCCCGAGCTTACGCTGGAACCCTTTAAGGAGGAAGTAAAACCGGTTATAGCGGCGGAGAAAAAAGAAGTTTTTGACGACAGTGTTTTGTCAGCGGAGGAGCGGAAGACTGTGGAGGCGTTTGTACAGAAGATTGATCTTGCAGACTCTACGGCCATTCTGAATTATGGAGCAGGCACCCAAAAGAAAATGGCAGATTTTTCAGAAGGCGCTCTTGAAAATGTGAAGACAAAGGATCTGGGAGAAGTAGGCGAGCTGCTTTCCGATGTAGTGAAAGAGCTTAAGAGCTTTGATGATGAGGAGGAAGAAAAAGGATTTCTCGGTATTTTTAAAAAGACCTCTAATAAAATTCAGTCTATGAAAGCTAAATATGCCAGGGCAGAGACAAATATCAATCAGATATGTAAGGTGCTTGAAAATCATCAGGTACAGCTTTTAAAGGATATTGCCATATTGGATAAGATGTATAAGCTGAATCTTACCTATTTTAAGGAGCTTTCCATGTATGTGCTCGCAGGTAAGAAAAAGCTTGAACAGGTGAGAAATACGGAACTTCCCAATCTTCTTAGAAAGGCGCAGATGAGCGGTCTTGCAGAGGATGCCCAGGCCGCAAGAGATTTGGATTCTATGTGTAACCGGTTCGAAAAGAAGATTCATGACCTGGAGCTTACAAAGACAGTTTCTATGCAGACGGCGCCCCAGATTCGTCTAATTCAGAGCAATGACACACTGATGGCGGAAAAAATCCAGTCTACCATTGTCAATACGGTTCCCCTCTGGAAGAGCCAGATGGTGCTGGCTCTCGGTGTGGAACATTCCGCCCAGGCCGCGGCTGCCCAGCGGGAGGTGACGGATATGACGAATGAGCTTCTTAAGAAAAATGCCCAGAAGCTTAAGATGGCAACCATTGATACCGCACGGGAATCGGAGAGGGGTATTATAGAGATGGATACCTTACGGCATACTAACGAAGCGCTGATTGCCACCTTTGACGAGGTGATGCAGATTCAGGCCGAAGGCCGGCAGAAGAGAAAAGAGGCAGAAGCAGAGATGCTTCGTCTGGAAAAGGAGCTTAAGGTTAAGCTTCTGCAGGTGCAGGGATAAAACTGTGTTGACAGATGAGGAATAATACTGTATAGTGTTCCGTGAAAGAACTACTAGAAAGGCTGCAGGCAGTCTGTATTCAGGCTGCCTGCAGGTGTGAGAGAACATGGCGGGGGAAACATTTGTAGAGCGTTTGATGGAATTTGATCTTACGAGGCAGGAGGCAGGAATATATGAATGTCTTCTCCGGGAAGGGAAAATTACAGGCTATGAGGTTGCAAAGCAGCTTGGAATTTCAAGGTCTAATGCCTACAATTCTCTGGCAAGTATGACTGAAAAGGGCGCTGCCTATCTGGTGGAGGAGGGAACGACGCGCAAATACGCGCCGGTTCCTATGGATGAATTCTGTAAAAACCGTATACGTAGGCTGGAAGTACATATGCAGTGGCTGAATGCCCATCTGCCGGAGGAAAGAACTTATGTGGACGGGTATATTACCATTGAGGGCGCGGAGCACATACTGAATAAGGTGAGGAATCTCCTTCTTAAGACAAAGGAGAGGGTATATATATCCTGTACCAGCAATTATCTCCTTTTGTTTGTTGATGAGTTTGAGAAGCTTATACGGGACAGAAAACGGGTGGTGATTATTACTGACCAGCCGGTGAGCTTCGGAAATGCGAAGGTATATGTTGGTTCAGCAAGAGAGATGCAGATTGGTGTGATTGCTGATTCCAAGTACGTGCTGACCGGAGAATACGGAGAGGGCAGTATGAATACCTGCGTGTATTCGGGACAGAAGAATTTCGTAGAGCTCTATAAAAGGGCGCTTGCGAATGAAATAAAATTATTTGCGATGCAGGAGGAGAATCAGTAAGATGAAAAAACAGCCGTTTGTAGACAAAGCCAAGCTGGAAGAAATTGTAAAGGAGTATCCGACCCCTTTTCATCTGTATGACGAGAAGGGAATCAGGGAAAATATAAAGGCTCTTAAGGATGCATTTGCATGGAATAAAGGTTACAAGGAATATTTTGCAGTCAAGGCAACGCCGAATCCGTACCTCATTGACATTTTAAGAGAGTATGGCTGCGGCTGCGATTGTTCCTCCTATACGGAGCTGATGCTGTCAGAGGCTGTCGGGGCATACGGGGAGGACATTATGTTTTCTTCAAATGATACGCCGGCGGAGGAATATGTATATGCAGAAAAGCTGGGCGCAATTATTAATCTGGATGATATTACCCATATTGATTTTCTGGAGAAGACGATCGGCTATATTCCAAAGACGATCAGCTGCAGGTACAATCCGGGGGGACTGTTTAAAATCAGCAATGATATTATGGATAATCCCGGAGATTCCAAATATGGCATGACCACAGAGCAGCTTTTCGACGCCTTTCGTATTCTTAAGGGAAAGGGAGCGGAAGAGTTCGGCATTCACGCCTTTCTTGCAAGCAACACAGTGACCAACGAGTATTATCCGATGCTGGCGAAAATCCTTTTTGAGGCGGCGGTGAAGCTAAAGAAGGAAACAGGCGTACATATTAAATTTATCAATCTTTCAGGCGGCATCGGAATTCCCTATACGCCGGATCAGGAGCCCAATGATATCCGGGTGATTGGCGACGGAGTGCGGAGAGTCTATGAGGAGGTGCTTGTGCCTGCCGGTATGGGGGATGTGGAACTTTATACGGAACTCGGGCGCTATATGATGGGTCCCTATGGCTGTCTTGTAACAAAGGCGATTCACGAGAAGCATACCCATAAGGAATATATCGGTGTGGATGCCTGTGCGGTAAATCTTATGCGGCCTGCTATGTACGGAGCATATCATCATATTACGGTTATGGGAAAAGAAAAGCTTCCCTGTGATCATAAATATGATATTGTCGGTTCCTTATGTGAAAATAATGATAAATTTGCTATCGACAGGATGCTGCCGAAAATTGATATAGAAGATCTGCTTGTGATTCATGACACGGGAGCTCATGGGTTTGCTATGGGATATAATTATAACGGAAAGCTGAAATCTGCGGAAATTCTTTTGAAGGAGGACGGAAGCACGCAGCTCATAAGAAGAGCGGAGACGCCGGCCGATTATTTTGCTACCTTTGATTGCTTTGAGATTGGGAAAAAGCTGATAAAATAGTTTATGAAAATCCCACGGCAATGCCCTTTTTAGGATAGATGATATAAAAGGTGCCGGAAATTCTATAGATTCCGGCACCTTTTAAACTTAAGTTCACTGCGGATGGCGGGACTTGAACCCGCACGAAGTCGCCCTCGTCAGATTTTGAGTCTGATGCGTCTGCCATTCCGCCACATCCGCATATTTTTGGATTCTTAAACCGAAATTTATTGTATCACAATACTTCATAAAATACAATAAAAATTTTTGCAAATCTTTTTCTTTATATAAAAACAATATCAATAAAAAGTGAGGACAAATGGCATGGGATTTACAGTAAGAGACATGCTGAAAGCAGAGATATTCGGTAATGCAAAGGTGCTTGGCGGCAGTCAAGGCCTTGACAATGAGATTTTGGGGGTAACCATTATTGAGGCCCCTGATATTGTGAAGTTTATTAATGGCGGAGAGGTTCTGCTAACGGGTTTTTATGCTTTTCAGTCCTGCAGTGTAAAGGAATTTGGAGAATACATAGAGGAACTGTCAAAGAAAAAGGTTAGCGCCGTGGCCGTGAAGCGCAAACAAAATGTGGAACATATAGAGGAAAAGCTTCATATTCTGTTAAATTATGCCGGGGAACATGGAGTGCCTGTTTTAGAGATTTCACGAGAGCTCTCCTTCCGGGATATATTAAAGATGATTATGGAGCGGCTTTTTAATGACGAAGTAAGGCGGCTTAAATATTTTAAGACGACTCATGATAATTTTACCGCACTGTCTTTGTCTTTTGGAGCTACAGAGAACGGAATTCAGAGAATCCTTGATGTGCTGGAAAAGCTGATCGGCAATCCGGCAGCGCTTTTTAATCAGAATATGGACTGTCTTGCGTCAACAGAGGGCAGTGCGCATAAGCTTGTTCTCTCTAAACAGGCGGAGGAATACGAGCCCCGTTTTTATTCCAATTATCATTACTTAAGACAGAAGGTCTGCATGGAAGAGGGAGGGCGGCAGACGTCCCAGCTGGTGGTAAAACTTAAGGTGATGTACAGCAGAAAAATGTATCTGGCTGTCACAGAATCCAGAAATCCGTTCAGTGATCTGGATGATATTGCTATTGAAAATGCGGTAACAGCACTCAGGCAGGAAATGTTCCGCCAGAATTCCATAGAGGAGCTGGAGGAAAAGTTCCAGAATGACATTATGAATCATATTTTAAGCGGAAAGCTCCATTCCAGGCAGGAAATTGAGAGGAATATTAAGCTTTTGGGAATTCCGATGGAGGCTTCATACCGTGTACTGGTTCTAAAGCTGTGGAACAAAGAAAACGATGAGTTTGAGAAGCTAAGTGAGGAGCTTCAGTATTTCAGCGTCCTGCGTGACGCTGTAGTGAAGGAGTTCCGGGAGGTGCGGATCCGCAACGATGTGGATAAGGTGACAGTCATCCAGCAGATAAAAGAGGGGCAGAAGCAGGAGGAATACCGGGAAGAGCTTAGATGCACGGTAGAGCGGATTCAGAAAAGAATCATAGAAAAAAACAAGAGGCTGGTAGTCCGGGTCGGCGTAGGAAAGGAAGTAGAAGGTGTTTTAAACATTTCGGACAGCTATAAGGAGGCAGGTGATTCACTGGAATTTATCGGTATTCTGGGAGGGCAGAGCGACAGTCATGCATCTTCTGTCATGTTTTTTACCGATATGGGTATTTTTAAGCTTTTGTGTAAGCTTGCCACAGCGGAGGAGCTTTCTGAGTACATACCGGAAAGTCTTGAGAAGCTGTTTCATTATAAAAAGCAGCAGAGGGGCGACTTGATCCTTACGCTCAGTACTTATCTGGACAGGAACCAGAATCTTACAAAGACGGCTCAGGAGCTTTTTATTCATTATAAAACAGCGGCCTACCGTATAGATCGGATTGCAGAAATTACGGGGATTGACTTTGACAACCCGAATGAGGTGCTGGCTGTCAGAATCGGGCTGATAGTCCATAAGATGGTAGAAAATATTAAAAAATAAATGTGGCAGAGATATTGCTTATCCAATATGGACAAATAATATCTCTTTTTTTTATCTTTTTTTCCTGATGCATATTGTTAAAAAAATATCTATAATGTGAAATATAGATAAGATTTATATACTTAATCTACAGCATGTGTACAGTTTGCCCAAAAAATAGTATATGGATTTATGAAAAGTGCTGAATAACAAAATAAGAAGAGGAGGAAGGTCAAGTAACATGAAAGCAGATGGAAAAAGAGTAATTTCACGGTTAGAGGAAATTTACCAGTGCGGGAAGAAGGAAGACGGAACCTACACAAGAATGGCATTTTCTGATGAAGACGTAAAGGGAAGAAAGCTCTTTGCTTCCTGGGCGGAGGCTTTGGGAATGGAGGCAAGGGTGGATGAGGCCGGAAATCTCATTGTCCGCATGGAGGGACAGGATAACAGCCTTCCGGCAATTCTGATGGGCTCCCATCTGGATACGGTGCCGGACGGAGGAAAGTATGACGGTGTTCTTGGATGTGTGGGAGCATTGGAGGTCTGCGAGACATTTAAAAAGGAAGGATATGTGCCAAAGCATCCGTTAGAGGTGATTGTATTTACAGATGAAGAAGGCTTCCGTTTTGGGAAAGGACTTACAGGGAGCAGCGCAATCTGCGGGCAGGATGCGGGAATCAGTGATTCGGAGCTTGATATATACGGAGAAGAGCGGGGAAAAGTTATGCAGTCCTACGGCATTACCAGCGAGGGTGTAAAGGCCGCGGCAAAGAATCCGGAAGACGTACTTTGCTTTTTGGAGCTTCATGTAGAACAGGGGGCAAGATTATACAGAACAGATACTTCCGTGGGGATTGTATCTTCTATTGCCGGCGTGAACCGATATGAGGTTACGGTAACCGGAGAGGCAAACCATGCAGGCAGCACGGCAATGGCAGACCGTAAGGACGCCCTTGTGGCAGCGGCCGGATTTATTAACAGAATACCAGAGGTTACAACAGAATGCGGGAACGAATTTACCGTTGCAACTGTAGGCACGATAAAGGTAACGCCCCACTCTGTCAATGTAATTCCAGGCACCTGCACATTCAGCCTGGAAATCAGAGACACAGACGCTAAAGTTATGTCGCTGGTTGAACAAAAACTGCAGGAGACCCTTGGGGACATTTGTAACAAATATGGAGTTTCCTATACATTTGTCCCCACATCCTTCCATGACCCGGCGCCTATGTCTGACTGGGTAAAGGAAAATATTGAAAATGCAGTGAAAGAGCTTGGCATAGACTATAGTATTATTCCAAGCGGCGCATTCCATGATTCTCTTATCATGACCAGCGTATTTCCGACAGCTATGATATTTGTTCCAAGTGAAAATGGAATCAGCCATTCCAGACATGAGTACACAGAAGACAAAGACATAGAAAACGGCTGCAATGTACTGTTAAAGACGATTTTGAATGTAGATAAATTATAAGCAGCGGTAAATAACATGACAGGTTCATGTTAAAATCCCTTGCCATAAGGGAGAAAAATAAAAGAAAATAAAAAGAAAGGAAGGTAACACTATGGCAAAGAAAAAAATCGGTATCATCGGCGGAGGTATTTCCGGAACAGCTCTCGGCTACCACTTAAGTCTCTATGACGGCGAGGCTGAGGTAATCGTATTCGAGAAAGATACAATCGGAGGAGCTTCCACAGCAAAATCAGCAGGTACAGTTTGTCTGTTTGACGATTCTCTCAAGAACAGATACTGGGACGTAAGACTTTACGGCTTCGAGTCTTATCTCAAAATGGAGGAGGAAGAAAAAGGTTCCGCAGGCTTTGACAAGACGGGAACACTTGTAGTTGCTACAAACGAGGAAGTAGAGAAGGTAATTAAGACCGGTATCGCCCTTGCAAAGGCGGCAGGCTACACCGGTGAGTACATTACAGACAAGGACCGTATTAAGGAGATTCTGCCGGATATTTCCACAGATAATATTCTTGGCGCAGGCTACACGGCAGACGACGGATATTTTGACGGAACCATGATTTCTAATACATATGCAAAGAAATTTCAGAAAAACGGCGGTGTTGTTAAGACGGGCGTTAAGGTAACAGAGGTTGTTGTGGAGAATAACAAGGTGAAGGGCCTTAAGACGGACGACGGAGCTGAATATGAGTTTGATGTTGTAGTTGACTGTACAGGACCGTGGAGCAAATTCACAGGCGAGATGGTTGGTCTTGACGTACCGATCTGGCATACAAAAGCAGAAGCCTTCTTCTTATGCCCTCCGGGAAAGAAGCTTAACTATACCTTCCCTGTGCTGAAATATCCAGAGTTCTACGGACTTAGGGCAGGAGATAATATTTTTATCTGCAAGTCCCACCTTTCTATGGATTTAAGCAACCCGATGCATGCAGGACAGTGGGATCCGGACAAATTACCGGCAACAGGCGGAACAGATGATTACTTCATTGACTTCCTTCTTGATCAGCTGGAAGCAAAGGTTCCCGGAATCGTGGACAGCGGACTTGTTTCTTCATGGCTTTCCTATCGTGCGGAGCCCAAAGATTTCTGGCCGATCTTAGGCGAGACTCCGGTTGAAGGATATATGCTTTCTACAGGCTACGGCGGAAACGGCGT
>CAOJQZ010000009.1 GCA_948441955.1 uncultured Lachnospiraceae bacterium
CAAAGGCACAGAGAGAGACATCCGACAGTTCGTTTATAAGCAGCAGCTTCGAAGAGTATGGTAAATGAATAATCCGGAACGGAGCAAATTAAATTTACTCTGTTCCGGATTGTATTTATCCGAATTTATGTTTGTTCGCCTGCTTCTGACTGCAGGTTTCCTTCCTGTCCATCGGCTGCTTCCGCCTTCATAGCCTCATACTCTTCAACAGAATATTTGGGTGTATATTTAAGAAAATAGGCGTATATATCAACAATAGCCTGATAAAGCTCCTCCGGGATCGGCGTTCCGAGATCTAGCTGTGTAAGTACTGTAGCCAATGAATTATCTTCATATACCGGCACGCCGTTCTCATTCGCCATCTCTACGATTCTTTCCGCCATGTATCCCAAACCCGAAGCAACAATCACCGGCGCCGCGTCTTTGTTCTCTTCATACCTGAGTGCGACGGCTTTTTTGTTCAACACATCATCATATTGTGACATTAACCGAATTTCTCCTTTCAAATATCTTCGGGAATGCTGCCGAAACCGGTATAGACTCTTTCCCTTGCTCTACGGCAAGATACTCAAGATCCAGATGATTACGGCTCATAATCTTGCGGATTCCTTCCCGGATATCACTCTCGTGTTCCTTAAGCTCCTCCGGATAATGAATCATCATATCCATCTTCCCTTTTTCATAATACATCATCATGTCAAAAAAGCCAACATCTTTCATATCAAATTTAATTAAAAGCTTGATTCCTCTTTCCGTTGAGCCTGGATTGCCTGACTCCTCATCTGGATCAACCCACATTTCCGCAAACATGGGAACACCGTCAAGAATCGCCGGTATCATGGCATGCATAACCGGCATATACACGCTTTCATTTACAAGCATCGCTTTCATGATGTTCATAAATGCCTCTCTGTTTTCGACTCCTGCCTCTCCCTTTATGCCCGCCTGCATAATATTTAAGAGGCTGTCCGCCCAAGGCATCTTTCCCGCTGCTCTGTCAAAGTCAACGTTCATAAGCATCGCTTTAAAATCCGCCGCCGTCATACCGGCAAAATGCTTCTGGAAACCCGGAAAGTCCATCAATCTCTGAAAAGCCTGTATTACATTATCAATATTTCCGCTCTCATATCTGGACGTATTAAGCGCAAGAAGGCTTACCAAATCCCTGATTCTTCCCATATCTCTCGTCTCGGATATATATCTCCCAAGGTAGGGAATAATTTCCCCTTTTAACAGCCTTACGTTGGCCTCGTTGGCCTGCATGCTGTAAGGACGGAGCTTTGCCGCAAGCCTCTGCAGCCCCTCTCTGTCATTCCGGAACATATACCCTTCCATTTCCTTCAGACTGTCTTTTATATTTTGAAGGAGGTGCTTTCCCGACGACATGTCATTGTATTTTTTCAGAAAATCCAGAATTCCTGCCTTAAGCTCTACAGTTGTCGCCTCATCCATAACCTGTCTGAGCATGTCAAACAACGGACCCTGCAGACGGTTCGCGCCTGTCATCTGATTCTTCATGAACTCTGCAAGCTTATCCGGGGACATATGAAGCATCTGAAACAGCGCCTGTATCTCTTCTGCAGTCCCTTTGCCGATTCCGGATTCCACAACATTTGCCATTCCCCCGAATACCATCTTTGTCATAACATCCTGAAGCTTCGGCAAATCCTTAAGCGATTGTACAAAATTTCCGAAATTAGATTCATAGGATATACCTTTCTGAGCTGCGTCGTGCTTATTATCGGCCTGATTCCTTCCGTCCGCTCTTCCTACCCGGTTTGGATCCACCGGATTTTTAATACTCATATCCTCTGCCTGCTGAGGCGAGTTCTGCCTGATTGCATTGTTGTCATATCCAGTTGTCGGGGTTGTTACTTTTAAAATATTTGACATTTTTTCACCTACTCTAAAATTTACTCTTATCCTTTTCCACCATGCTGACGATATATGTATAAAGATTATTAATTTATACACTCTAGAACATTAGATAAGGTGGTACTAATATTATGGATAACATGCTTGAAATGTATCTCTATGAAACAAACACTCTTTTGGAGCAACTGGATGAACTCTTAATCGAAGCAGAAAAAAATAAAGATTTCACCACCAATGACGTTAATGAAATCTTCCGCAGTATGCATACGATTAAAGGTTCATCTGCTATGATGGAATTCTCCACACTTATGGAAATCGCACATCATATAGAAGATTTGTTTTTCTATATTCGTGAAAACGGACTGGATTCTATGGATGAATCTCATAAAAATGAACTTTTCAGCCTGATGTTCCAGTCTACAGACGCCCTTCGAATCGAAGTTGAAAAAATCGAAAACGATGAGCCTCTCAGCACTAATATCGACCCAATCATATCAAATATTAATAGTTTTTTGGAAAAAATCAGCGGCTCTGGGAGCAGTTCTTCCGACAGCGGATCTGAAGGCGGCGAAAAAGCTCCGGATACCGCTCAGGCGGCTGATACCCAAGCTATCGCTCTCATTAATCAGGAGCTTGCCGGCGCGCCTATCAGCGACCTTCCTTATTTTATAAGGATTTTCTTTGAACAGGGTTCCGGCATGGAGCATCTGCGGGCTTTCATGATTGTCACGGCGCTTAAGGATATCGAGCTTGATTTTAAATTCTATCCGGAAGATGTGGAAACCAACGGCGACGCATCAGAAACGATTATTGAAAACGGCTTTTATGTAGCTCTTTCTTCTCAAAAGGATGTAGAAAGAGCCCTTCACGTAATCAAGGATCAGAACAGTGTAGAAACCTACGAAGTTATGGAAAATGCTTCCATTAAAAAGGAAGAAGCTGCTCCGGCTCAAAACCCGGCCGGTGACGCATCCTCCGAAGTTCCGTCTTCCGCACAGGCTGCTCCGGCCGCCGCTTCTTCTGCACAGGCTGCTCCGGCACAGGCTGCTCCGGCGCAGAAAACTGCTCCGGCTGCACATAACAGCGCGCCTGCCAAAACAAGCCTGATTAGTGTAAATCTGTCAAAGCTTGACAGTCTGGTTGCTATTGTCGGAGAGATTGTTATCACAGAATCTATGGTCACCTCTTCGCCTGACTTGCAGAATCTGAAGCTTGATAACTTCATGAAATCTGCGCGGCAGCTACGGAAGCTGACTGATGAACTGCAGGATATCGCCATGTCCCTTCGAATGGTGCCTGTCTCCGGAACCTTCCAGAAGATGAACCGTATCGTAAGAGATATGAAGAAAAAATTAAATAAAGATGTACGTCTTACAATTGTAGGAGAGAATACAGAAGTGGATAAGACGATTGTGGACAGTATCGGCGATCCAATCATGCACATCGTTCGTAATTCCATGGATCACGGCATTGAAGAAAATGTGGAAGACCGTATTGCTGCCGGCAAGGATCCTCAGGGCGAAATCATTTTGTCTGCGGCTCATACTGGAAGCGAAGTTATCATTTCCATAAGCGATGACGGGCAAGGTATGGATCCCGAAAAAATTCTTGCAAAAGCAGAACGCAACGGAATCCTTACAAAACCGGCCAGTGAATATTCCCAAAAAGAGGTGCTTTCTCTTCTTATGCTGCCCGGATTTTCTACCAATGAAGAAGTCACAGAGTTTTCAGGCCGCGGCGTCGGCATGGACGTAGTAAAGAAAAATGTAGAATCCGTGGGCGGTACAATTTCCCTTTCAAGCGAACTTGGAAAGGGAAGCTGTACAACACTGAAGATACCGCTTACAATGGCAATTGCAGACGGCATGGAAGTTTGCGTAGGAAAATCCATGTTCACAATTCCAATCGCAAATATCCGCCAATCCTTCAAGGCCCAGAAGGAGGATGTTATTCTTGATTCAAACGGTAATGAGATTATTAAGTGTCTGGATGATTTCTACCCGATCATAAGAGTACATGAGCTGTATAATATCAATACTGAGATAACCAATATTGAAGATGGTATTCTGCTCTGGGTAGAAACTGCTGATAAATCCTACTGCCTGTTTGTGGATGAACTACTGGGAGAGCAGCAGGTCGTAGTAAAACCGCTTCCTTCATTTTTAAGCAATTTCAATATCAAAACTTCAGGAATCAGCGGCTGTACGATTCTGGGCGATGGCAATATCAGTCTTATCCTGGATATCAGAACCTTATATGCAGCATTTTATAATCAATATTAAATTGTACAGAAATTGGAGGAAGAATTTATGTCAGCAGCTACAGTAGAAAATACAACATTTGATGGAACTCTGGAGGACAATACCTCCACAGAACGTTTTTTAACATTCAGCTCCAACGGGCTTAACATTGGCGTCAGCACGAATTATGTCATTGAGATCATAACAAACCATATGATCACCATGCTGCCGCTTGTACCGGATTATGTGACAGGCATCATAAACCTGCGCGGCCAGATTATTCCTATTATTGATATTCGTCTGCGTATGGGAAACCCTTCGATTGATAACACAAGTTCAACCTGTATTATCGTATTGAATATCAACTCCGTGCAGATTGGTATTATCGTTGATGCCGTTCAGCAGGTTATGGATATCGACCAGAGTCAGATTTCTCCTGTCCCGGTTGAAAATCAGCAGAAATTAATCAATGGAATGGTTTCCTCCAGCGACCGCTCCGTCATCCTGTTTTTGGATTGTGAACAGCTTGTAGAGACCTTTTAATAGAAACAAAGGAGTTTTAGTAAAATGTTAACAATAAATGACAAAGAATTTTACCGTCTGGTAAAATTTGTGCACGAAAACTACGGGATTGATTTGGCAAAGAAACGTCAGCTGATTACCGGTCGTCTCTCAAATACAATTCTTTCAATGGGGTTTTCTTCCTTTGAGGAATATATTGACCATCTGATTAAAAATCGGAAGCCGGAAGACCTTGAGTTAATGTTAAATAAGCTTACAACGAACTACACCTTCTTTATGCGGGAGGGCGCGCATTTTGAGCTTTTTACAAACACCATTCTCCCATACCTTGAGAAGACGAAAAAGGACCGGGTGCTCAGTATATGGAGCGCCGGCTGTTCTTCCGGCGAGGAGCCTTACACGATTTCCATACTCTTAAAAGAGTACTTTGGAGCTAAGGCCTCCATGTGGGATACAAGAGTTTTGGCAACCGATATCTCACAAAATGCTCTTCATGCCGCAACGAATGCGGTTTATGATGAGGATTCTTTAAAAGAGCTTTCCCCAGGCTGGAAGAAAAAATATTTTACCCAGGTAGATAAAGGTACATATTCCGTATCACAGGCAATAAAATCCAATGTTATCTTTCGAACCTTTAACCTGATGGATCCAATTAAGTTCCGATTAAAATTTGACGTTATTTTCTGCAGGAACGTAATGATTTACTTTGATCAGTCCACAAAGGAGGCTCTGGTCGACCGTTTCTACAATGCAACAAACCCCGGAGGCTACCTCCTAATCGGACATTCTGAAAGTATAAATAAATCTGCGACAAAATATCAATACCTGATGCCTGCAACCTATCGAAAGATTTAAAAACAAGGAAGCTGCTTTTGAGATTTCAAGGGCGGCTTTTCCCCTGTATAATGAAAGGAGAGCATTATGCCCAATACAATTAAAGTTCTAGTAGTAGATGATTCGTCCCTTTTTCGTGAAATGATTATCCAACATCTGTCCTCTCAGTCAGGTATTGAGATCGTCGGATATGCAATTAACGCATATGACGCAAAAAGAAAAATTCCCTTGCTGAAACCTACTGTCCTTACTCTGGACGTAGAAATGCCAGGGCTTAACGGAATCGAATTTCTAAAGCAGCTTCTCCCTGAAACACCGATTCCGGTCGTACTCGTGTCCTCTCTGAACCTCAGTGTATTTGACGCCCTTTCCGCCGGTGCGGTTGACTTTGTACGTAAACCAGATATGAGCATGGCAAACTCAAAAGAAAACTTTTTCCGTTCACTTGTAACAAAAGTAAGGGCCGCCTCCCTTGCCAAGGTGCGTGTTCCCGGACAAAATGCGGCTGCACCTGGCTTTTTAAATTCACGCGCCCAGATGCGGAGTCCCGCCCCGGCTGCCTCGCAGCAGCAAGGCGCGGTAAAACCCATGCCCTTTCCGCCGCTTTCACGTAATGTACTTGATTCCACAATTATCGGAATTGGTGCATCCACCGGCGGAACCGAGGCTACCCTTGCTGTTTTGCAAAAGCTTCCGGCCAATGTTCCGGGTATCGTTATTACGCAGCATATGCCGGAAGGCTTTACTGCAATGTATGCTCAGAGACTGGATCGGATCTGCAGCATGGAGGTGCGCGAAGCGCAAAACGGAGACACAATCCGTCCTGGACTGGCTCTTATTGCCCCAGGGGGTAAACAGATGGAGGTTGTCCGTTCCGGACGCGAATATATTGTACAATGCCGTCCCGGCGCGAAAGTAAGCGGACACAGCCCGTCTGTGGACGTCCTTTTCTCCTCCATTGCCCAGAACGTAACAATTAATAAAGTAGGCATTATCATGACAGGCATGGGACGAGATGGAGCGGACGGCCTGCTTAAAATGCGCCAGAAAGGAGCATTTACCATTGGCCAGGATAAAGAATCCTGTATTGTCTACGGTATGCCTATGGTTGCCTATAATATCGGGGCCGTATGCACCCAGGCCTCCTGCGATAATATCCCTTCCGTACTGATGAATCATTTAAAAAAATAGTATTATGAATCCGAAAATTGTGCCGATATTATAGTATAACCAGTAACAATGTGTTAAAAAGGAGTCCAGTATGAAAATAACTACAAATAATATGGTTAAAAATTACACAGATTTGCGGCTTCATACAAAGGAAAATTCTGCTCCTTCTGTAGTAACCCCGAATAATGATACGCACAAATTTGATGCGCTGATCATACAGTCTAAACCGAGGCAAATTGAGGAACACACCTTTGCAAAGTCTGTTTCCCGCCAGTTGTCTGCCGAGGTAAGCCAGACTGCATCTGCTGAAAAGCTCCAGAATCTTCAGAACCAGATTTCGGGAAACACGTATCAGGTTGATGCATATGCTATTGCATCCAGAATGCTTATCATATAGGAGGATGCTGTAGTATGGGTGAATTTTCAAATTTTTCTAAATTAATTGAAGAATTCATTGAATTTTTTGAAGAACTAATTCCCGTCGAACAGGAGAAGCTTGATGCTGCGGTAAAGAACAGGGTATCTTTTGTAGAAGAATGCATGCACAAGGAACAGGCGGCTGTCCTGCGTCTGCGGGGGTTAGAACAGAAGCGCGAAAAAGAACAGGAGCGGCTTAATCTGGCTGGCTGTACTTTCCGTCAGATTCTGGAAAAAGCACCGGAAGACGCTGCTGTTGTTTTAAGGCCTTTATTCGATCGGCTGTCTGAGCAGGTCCGTACGCTGCAGTCCATAAGCAGCAGCGCCAGAGATATCATTGAAGTAAATCTTCATACGATACAATCCGCTCTTGCCCCCAGTACACCGGGCAAGGACATATATTCTGCATCAGGCAGAAAAAATGATACCAATAACAACCACTTTACAAGTCGTTCAGTTTAAGAGACAGGAGGAAGATATATATGATACGTTCAACATTTGCCGGTTTCACCACTGCACAGCTTGGAATGGCTGCCAGTCAGCGTGCACTTGACGTCACCGGTCAGAATATAGCAAATATTAATACACCGGGATACACAAGACAGCGTCTTGATATTACCAGCTTGAATACACAGAAGGGTGATTTTTATAATGCCAATTCTGTTATTAGAGTTGGCTTTGGTGTGGAGATGACTGGAGTATCACAGCTCCGTGATCCATTCCTTGATGCACAGTATCGTTCCCAGATAAGCAAGCTTGGAACTACAGACGCACATGTTGCAGGATTTGAACAATTGGCTACAATATTTGATGAATCTACAATGGATGGAGTAAGAGATGCTTTTCGTTCACTTTCCAGCGCTTTAAGCACACTTTCCACACAGGCGGGAAATAAGGAAAATGACACCGCTGTGCGTTCCAACATGCAGATTTTGTTAAATCTTTTCCACGATAACGCCGTGCGTCTTCAGGATATTCGTGAAGATATGCAGACCGGTTTCAAATCAACCGATGTTTCTGATTTGAACGGTATACTGAAAAATATTGCCGAATTAAACACCAGTATTAAAAACAGTCAGGTTCTTGGAAATCCGGCATTGGAGCTTCAGGATCAGAGGAATACCCTGTTAGATGAACTTGGAAGTTATCTCCCGATCAGTGTGAAATACAGAGATCAAAAGGTAGGACCGGGACAGACCGTAGAAGTTCTGGATGTATTTTTCCTGGATTCTGAGGGTGGAAAGCATACTCTTATCTCCGACGGGCGTTATGGCAGCTTTGATACCGACGTAACCGATATTCCGGTAACTTTGTCGCTCACAGACGCCGACGGCAATATGAAGCAGCTTGCAGGTAACAAAACAGTTACGAATCCGGATGGAACAACATCTGAAGTTTACAGCGAAATATTAGGATCCGGTACTATAAAAGGAACTCTTGACTTTTTAAATAAATCCGGAGATTTTGATAACACGGACTTTAAAGGACTTGGCTATTATGAAAAAGCGCTGAATTCCCTGGTAGATACGTTTGCAAAAGCATTTAACGCAGCAAATGTCAGTATAACAGATAAAGACGGCAATGTTCTTCAGACTCCTGAAGATCGTCCTCTTTTTGAAACCTCAGACGGCAGTACGGATTTCACTGCCCTTAACATAAAAATTTCAGACAAATGGCTGGATGGCACCTATGGAATTACACTTTCCAATAAGGTTATTGGCGGAGAGGTTGGTTCCACAGCGGATGAAAATGTTGTAAATATGATTAAAATGCTGGATAAAAGCTTTGAGTTTGAAGTGAATAATGTGAAATTCTACACAGGAAGCTTCCACGACTGTTTTGCTAATATTGAAAATACCCTTGGACTTGATGCAAAGTCAGGCAATACTTTGTTAACTAATCAAATTTCTGTACTTAATCAAACATCCAATTCCAGAGACGGTGTTTCCGGGGTACAGCTTGATGAAGAAGGTATGAATCTTCTGCATTATAATCAATCTTATAATGCTGCTGCAAGATTAATGACAACACTTGACGAAGCCCTTGATAAGCTTATCAATGGAACCGGCATAGTTGGAAGGTAACAGGAGGTCTAATATGAGAATTACTACGAATGCAATTTTAAGAAATTATAAGTCTAATCTTGGAACTTCCCTCAAAAACCTTGACACTGCAAGGACCCGTGTTATGACTCAGAGAAAGTTTAATTCCACGGCAGAGGATCCGTCCAGCGCTCTGCGTGCTGCTATACTAGAGCGCAAATATGTAAAAAATGAGGATTACTTAAACATAGTAAAGGATGTGCAGTCCTTCCAGGATTCCCAGGAGGATGCCGCAATGCAGATCGAGACAATCGCTAAAAGACTAAGTAAGCAGTACGGTCTCGAAGCCCTCAATGGAACAAACGGCTCCTTGGAAACAAGAGAGACTTATGCCGATGCATGGCGCGGAGCTCAGGAAAGTTTGGTATTAAGCTTAAATGCAAGTTATGAAGGCAAATATGTGTTTGCCGGAAGCGATGGAAAAGAAGCTCCCTTTAAGCTTACTACGGATCCTAATGATCCAAAGAAGCAGATTTTGACCTATCGGGGAATTGATGTAAATTCTGATGATCCAAATGATCAGCAGATTTTACAAGAGTTATCTAAAGACAGTCTTTTTGTGGACTTGGGCTTTGGACTTAAAGTAGATCCTAATGCTGCAAACAGCGCAGATGTTGATATTGACTCCTCCAGCGCCTTTAATACAAGTCTTCCAGGAATCAATCTTGCAGGCTTTGGTAAAGATGCTGACGGCAGAACCAATAATATTGTCCTTTTATGCGGTGAAATCGCAGATTTGCTGGAGCAGGAAGACTTTGATAGAGAAGAGTATACAAAACTTCTGGGAAAATTTGATGAAGGACGAAATAATGTTCTCGAAAAGGTAACTGTCCTTGGTACACAGACAGAGTTCCTGACTACCACAAAAGACAGACTTGAAACAAACAGCATTAGCCTTTCTACACAGATCGATAATGTAGTAAATGTTGATATGGCGGAAGCTATTATGAATTTCTCATGGGCGCAGTATGCTTATAACTCTGCCCTGAAAGTTGGAAATAATATTCTGACGCCTTCATTTATTGACTTTATGGGTTAAATGTGTCAAATATGAGAGAAGGGAGGTAACTATATATGAATCAGCTTATTAAGATTACTACGGTTCCTATACAATATGAGTTAAGAATCAGTAATGCACGATTTGAGCGGCAGAGTTCAGAAGCTCAGCTTGAGATTAGACGGAATAAAGGCGGATTGTCTATTAAAAGCAGCCCTGTAAAGCTGCATTTGGATTCATCCGCGGCAAGAAGCTCCATTACACCTACTACCACTCAAAGCGTTTCACAGGCAGCACAAAAAGGCACGGAAGCTGCTTACAGTGCAACTGCGCAGCTTGCGCAGGAGGGACAGCTCTTACTAAAAGCAGATATCGGGCAGGATGTAATCGGACAGATTATGCAGCAGCGGACGGCTGCTCCTACGGGAGAATTTCAGCTTGGGTTTACTCCGTCTGCTCCGGTAGATATCAGTTATGAAGCGCCAAATTTGACAATTAATTATGAAATGGATAAATTGAATTTTGACCTGAAAGTTGCAAATGGAAACTTTGAATTTATCCCCGGCGATATTGAGATGTCCATAACGCAGCATCCAGATGTTTTAATCGAGTATATAGGCGGACCTATTTATGTACCGCCAAGTGCTGATCCAAACTATGAACCAATAGATGTAAGGGCTTAAAACAAAGCCCTTACTTTTATTCTAAGGAGGTATATAACGTTGAATATTAATGCAAAGTACTTCGGTGAAGTTACGTATGAAGATAATGACGCTATTCATATCATTAACGGGTTATTTGGCTTTGAAGAATATACGAGATATCTTCCTCTGCCATTTAATGAGGAAAATGATTCCATGATCTCCCTGCAGAGTCTGGACGATGAGGCTCTTTCTTTCATTGTAATGAATCCCTTTATGTTATGCCCTGATTACACCCCTGAGATCACGGAGCAGGATCTGAAAATATTGGAGGCTGACTCTCTGGATGACATTTCCTTTTATGTCATCAGTGTCATCCGCGATCCCCTGCAGAATTCTACTGTGAACTTAAGAGCTCCTCTTGCTGTCAATGCGCTGAACCGGAAAGCAAAACAGGTCATGCTGGAGCAGCCAGAATATAATTTCCGCCATATTCTTAGCGATATCATTCAGAAGGAGGGGGAATAAAATGCTTATATTACAGCGAAAAAAAGGTGAATCCCTTTCTATAAATGATAATATCACTGTAACTGTTATTGACGCAGGTACTGAATGGGTAAAGCTGGCTATTGACGCTCCGAAGGATGTACCTGTTCTTCGCTCCGAGCTTAAGGAAGCGGCCGCCGAAAATAAAAAAGCTTCTGAAGGAGCTCCTAAAAAAGTTTTGGATGAGCTTTTAAAGAAAAAATAATAAAAACAGAAAAGATTGAAGGAAAAGTATAAATATACTGTCTCTTCAATCTTTTTTGTATTCCTATACCTGAAAATTATGCCGTGCAATCTATCGCTGCAACCGGTGCCAATACTACAGACACACTCACCCCCGAAGAGCCTCCTCCTGCCGCCCCTGCGGAGGATAGCGCTGAAACTCCGGCCTCTGCCGCCACTGCAGACGACGGGAGAGCATCCACATACTGTTCCGCCAGCTGCCGAAATTGTTCTTCATTCAAAGAAGGCTTTGGCATAACATCGTCCAGATGTGACGTCTGCGCATGCTCCTGTCCTTTTCTCGCCACCTTTTTACGCCTCAGCTCCTCTGCCAGCTGCTTTGCCAGCTTTTCCTTAAGCTTCTTTTCCGCTGACTTCTGCAGACGCTTTAAGTCCTCCTCCTTGTGAAGCCTGGCAATCTTAATATTACCGCTCTGTATTACGCTTCTGATTTTTCGTACAATTGCCGCCTTTTCCGCCGGATCCTTTACCTGGAATTTGACTTTTTGAATCTCGCCGTACTTTGATGCAATAAGCCCTCTTACAGAGGATACATTTTTTGCGTTGGCAAGACGCATCATATTTGTGCTGTGGGAGTAATTATACGGAGAGCTGTAATCTTTCTGCTTAACATTTGTGGAATAAAAAGAGGTAGATTCCCTGTCTCTCCAGTATGTGGGATAAGCCTTCTCCTTATCACGTTCCTTTGTTGCTGTCCACATAGAAACCTGACCCTCTTCGTTCAGCACCAATCCCATACTAACCAGCTCTTTGTCTCTTAGAAGGGCGCTTGTCTGGGCAGATTTCTGGTAGCTGTTTAGATAGTTCAGTACATTTTCTACCTGCCTGCGCACATCTTCGTCCGTGCTCATCTTCTCTAACAGCTCCGGAGAAATTGTCACATTATTCATTCCTGTCATAGTGGAACCATACTGTGCGATCTGAGTCTTATTATCAAAAGAAGCAAAGTTAAAATTAATATGCTTGTAATTCTCCTTAAGGTAATTCATCATCGAAGCTGCACCTGACTGGTTCGATGCATTATCATTCTTCACTTCTGTCTGGGAACTTATCTGAGACAATCCTGCGGGTGCCGTATCGCGATAAAGCTTTTCACTTTTCACCTGCATAAAAATCCCTCTTTCCGCTTTTTCTATATTTATAATATCGACAAAACAGGAGGAATTAATAACCAGAAATTACAGATTCTCATAAATCGTTTTCTGTATTCTCTCTTTTACAATCTCTGCAATCTCATGGGTCTTCAGATCTTTATACTCTTCATGACAAATGGGCTTAAGGAAATGCACCTGAACGGCCACCGGACTTATCGTATTTGTATCAAAGGGTTTAAAGGAGTCTATAAGGGCCACAGGGACAATGGGGCACTTCGCCCTTGTAGCAGCCTTAAAGCTTCCCGCCTTAAAGTCCTGCACTTCATTGCCGTTTTTTGATCGGGTTCCCTCCGCAAATATAAGATAATTTCTGCCATTTTTCACCTCCCTTGTAACGTCAGCAATTACCTTCATTGCCTGTCTTACGTCCTCACGGTCCAGAAGATATCCCCTCATACAGGCAATGACCTGCTTCAGAAACTGAATATCCTTAATCTCCTTTTTCGCAACAACGGAAAACGGAACCGGACATGCTTCTATAACTGCCAGAACATCATACAGTCCCTGATGATTTGGAAAAAACATAAATCCGTTATCTTTTGGTATATTCTCCTGCCCATGTACGTCAATCGTTACATTTCCTCCCTTGTTAGCATGAAGCACAATGAACTTTAACATCTTATAATGCTGATCTTCTGTATATTTATCTACATGTGCGGCATAATAGCATAGCTTACACCACATAAACGGTACAAAAATAATATTACGCAATACCATCAGTAAAATCCTTTTCATAGTATAAATATTTCCTTTCTCTTTTGAATCTTTCTTTATTATTGAGGCAATGCACGTCCCTCTCAGCGTCCCTGATATTCCACCCCTGGATGCTCCTTAAGCCATTTATCTGCCGCCAGCTTCGCCCGGATTCTGGAATAGTTTGCCTTTCTAAAATAAATCCCGTCATTATCTGCAGAAATATTTGTAAAATAATTGCAAAGCATCTGCTCTGTCCTTTCATCCCCCTCCGCCTTTGCAAGCTGCGGCGCAGCGTCAAGGGATGTGTTATAAATCAGATAAGATATATCGTCGTTATTTATCTCCTCCATATGCGCAATATTGTATTTCGCGATAACCGCATCAGGCTTTGCAAATGACAGCCCTATATAAAACACACTGACAACCGCAGCAATATAATAGAATAATGGAAATCTCTTATTATATATACTTACAATTGTCCCGCACATTATAAAAGTAAGAACTGATAAAAACCACAGAACTAAAATTCTGAGAAATGTAAGATGATATGCCCCTATATACAGAAGCATACGGTATGCCGCCGACAGAATCATAATAAACGTACATCCGGATACAAATGTAAGCGCTGCCTTTAACGCCGTATTATCTGCAAATATATACACACATAAAAGAACCATAATAAAATTAATTATGCTCACAAAAAGCAGTTCCCAGAAACCGCCTCTCGCATATCTGGCATAGGTTACATGTTCCGGAAGTCCTGCCTGTGCCCCGATAAACAAATAAATTATCTGAATAATACAGTAAATAAAATAAATAAATCCTACAATACCTGTAAATGTAATTCCAATAACAGGATTATAAACCTTAAGCCTTCTTTCCCGGCCTTCCGGAAAGTTATATTTACATAATGCTCCAAACATTGCGTAGCTCAGGGTAAATCCGGTTATTACGGTAAAACTTATTCCAAAAATTGTAGAAAAGTTAATATATTTGAGTATTTCCCCAAACACCTTCGCAAACATCAAATCCGATTTCAGCAAAAGGGGAAGCGTAATGCTCAAAATGCCCATCGCTGCCATAAATCCTGTTACAATTGCAAGAAATGTATTATATTCCTTATTATTCTTATTCCTTCTTAAATACACTGCTCCATGCCAGAATGGATATGGCAGACATTCCACAACATTTCCGAAAAGTATTAATATCCTTTTCAGATATGCCGGAAAATTCCAATTACTATCGTTATAAAACTGGTGAAGCATGAATATAAAAAACAACAGAATAATTCCTGTCAAATTAAAAAAATGAAGGAAAAAGGAATCCGTTAACGCTGTAGATATGCTCAGCAGAAGCATACCTGCAATGTAAACGGAAGAATATTTTTGAAGACGGAAATTAATTTTCTTCATAAAAAGCCATACAAAAATAAGCGTCACAATTATACACATCGGAAATGTAATCCCTGACATATTTTTATAGAGACAAAATGCAAAAATAAGCCCGTATACCGCACTCAAGCCCCCGAAATACCTGTAGTTTATCCTCATTCTCATAACCAGCGGTCTTTCATTCATCTCTGCTCCTCCTCCACAATATTTTTTTGCTATAACTTGCTTTTTCCGCTTTTCCATGCTATACTTTCAATCGTTACATAGCTTCATAAAATAAGGCGCGTGTGTTCGAGACCTTCCACACGTAAAACAAAACTAAAGGAGATAAAATTATGAAAAGTTCAAACACTCTGTTACTCACGCAGGCAGCCATGATTGCTGCCGTCTATGTGGCGCTTACTTATGTTTTCGCACCGTTTTCCTTTGGAGAAATCCAGGTAAGACTTGCAGAAGCGCTTACCATTCTCCCATTATTCACCCCGGCTGCAATCCCAGGACTATTCATTGGGTGTTTCATCGGGAATATTTTAGGAGGCGCTATTCTTCCGGATATTGTATTTGGAAGCATTGCGACCCTGATTGGAGCGTATTTTACATATAAGATCCGTGAAAAGAGTCCTCTTTTCGCCCCTCTTCCGCCAATTCTCGCAAATACGCTTATTGTACCATTTGTACTACGCTATGGATACGCAGTCCCTCTTCCGATTCCTTTCATGATGCTGACTGTGGGCATTGGTGAATTCATTTCCTGCGGAATACTGGGACTGATTCTTTTTGCTGCCTTCAGAAAATATGCAAATATTCTGTTTATAACCTTTTGATATCGGCGCTCTGTTATTCTACATAGGATACATAGGTATTTCCGCTTCCCTTTGTCATCTCATCCATTCTTTCATATCCTACGATTCTTGTTTCGCCCTTTACCGCGTCCCGGTATGCTATCGTACCTTCACTGTATCCTATGATGATAACTGCCGTTTTCGTATCGGTCATTGCAATCACCGGTATATCCTGATTAACAATGTATAACAACTGTTCCGCCTTACATCCTGTCAAATCGATCATCCGTCCGTCCGAAAGCTCTTCCATAATATCTACCGGTGTTTTCCCGCTTTTTAATGATGAACGAATACTTTCTATTTCGCTGTCCTTTCCCGTGATACTATATTCCAGATCCCGGTTTCCCCGCTGCCATATATAGGTCTGCCATTCTGATACAACGACTCCGTTATAGGCATCCGCCTCCTGAATCGCTCTGCCGGCGCTATCATAACTTCCCTGAAGCTCCCCGTAGCCATATACATAACACTTGTTCTTTGTCCGTGTACTTGTAAAATCAACCGTTTTATAGTCCTCACGCAGAGTCTGTTTGGGCTTTAAAAGCTTTGGATTTCTATTTTCTGTCTCCTCGTCAAACACAAGACGCCTCTGCGTTTCCTTTAATTCTGTAACATAAGTGCGGGCGTATACCGTGCTCTCATCCTTTTCCTCATTATTGGTAATATAATCCTGTTCTGCGGCAGTATAAGCGTTTCCCTCCCTTGTCGCACAGTTCAATGTTATCAAATTATCTTCAAGCTCTGCATCCAGAATATATATCCCGCTCTGTTCATATCTTTTTACAGAATTCCCCTTTTCATCCTCAATTTCGATCTTATACATGGGAAGTATCTCCTGTCCCGCAACAGTCCTTCCTATATCGGCATCTTTGGAAATACCATATACGAAATCTCCATTTACAAATCCAAGCGGCACTATACTCTCATTTTCCGCACATTTTACAGTCCGCTCTTCTCCGCTTGAAAAATTTTTCACAAGCATCTGTCCATCCCTTTCCTTCCCTTCCTCCGTCAGATACGCCGCTAAATGTCCGTCGTCAGATACCACATATTGTTTATCAGAAAGGCCTGACACAATCTCTTTTATATTTTCCCTGTTGGCATCAATTTCATAGAAGGTTCCATCTGCCAGTATATAAAGCATATCCCGCTCCATACTGTAATATATAAGCTCGCCCAGCTCCTCCGCAACCCTCTCGTAAGATTTATTGCTGGATATAAATATTTTCTCCTCTACAGAATTCTTGTCAAGTTCATAATAATAAACTGCAACGCCCACTTCTCCTTCGTGCTCGCCCCGGTTCATATATCCATACACTGCAAATACAATATTTCCATTGTTCTCCATCTGCAAAAGCTTAATTTTATGACGTGAAAAGAGATTACGCACATCTGTATTCTCCGCATCCGCGAAGCTGAATATAAGGGATATCTCATTATTTTCCTTGTTGTAATTCCAAAGTTCATTTGCCTGCACAAAGGACACAATTGTCCCCTCTTCATTTGCCATATAAGGTATATTCTCTCCGGTGATTCCCAATATGACGCCCTCCTCATCCAGAATCGTATGAGACGCATCAAATATCTGTTCCATCGTCCTGTCATAGTCAAGCAGATAGTTCTTCTTCTCTTCGCTGACATGCCGAACTCTGAAAAATTCCTTTACATTATAGACATCCGTTTCGTTTTCCTCTCCTGTGCACCGTACCCTGTATTGAATCACAGCCGCTGTATACGTACTGTTCATTTCTGTAATACTGTAACGCTCTCCCCCTTCAATCTGCGGATTCAGCTCTCCCCATGACACATGATCATAATCCGAATGAATCGTCACATGATGGAAGGTTGTATTATCCCCCTCCTCATTGGGCTCCAGTACAGCTCCCACTCCTGCATCAGCCACTTTATTCATCGCATTTTCATGAAAGTCCCTGATATAATCCAGGCATTCTAACGTGTGCACCCCTTCCGCATTTATAATACGGGTATACATATAGAATTCCTTATCTTCATCAAGCTTAAAGGTCAGTTTAAGCACGCTCTCCTCATTCAGAAAGTCCTCCTTGCCAAAGTCCAGCGACACAGACTCGCCCGGGCTGTCTGCCTTACCTGTAAAAAGCTTTTCCTCTCCGTCCAGCGTATACACCTCGTATGTAAGGCTGACAACATTATTATCATACTCTCTAAGGCTCATTTCCAGCCTTCCGTTTGTAACCGGAGTAATCGTATCGCGCACAGCAGTAATATCCATTTCCTTTGCATATGCCGGCAAGGCGTTTATCCCATATCCATTGTATGAAAAAGAAACCTGGGGGCGGGTCGCCGCTCCTAAGTCCGCCGCAATATTATTATTTTCTTTATTTGTAGTATAGCTGAAGATAAAAATTGCAAGAAAAAAAACTATGACCAGTATTCCGGTATTAATCAGATACCGCCTCTGCCTCCTTTGTTTCTTACTTTTCTTTCCTTTCATTAAATGTCCCCTTTTTCTAAAAGTCTGCCAAGTGTCGGCGACACATGAAGAAACTCTTCACATGCCCTCACCTGTTCTCTGTTGTTACTTCTTTTCCCCGTCTTCACCCCGCGTATTAAGATATTTTTCGGCGTATGCTCCATATCAATAAACTCTAATACCTGAACCTGATATCCCTCTCCCTCCAGATACCGGGCACGGAGAGCATCCGTCACAAGCGCCGCCATACGTTCCTTAATAAGGCCGTAGCCCAAAACAGGCGCAAGCATCTCACTTTTCATCTGCCCGTTAAGCTCATGCTGGCAGCATGGCACAGACAAAATCACCTTTGCATTCCATCGTACTGCACGGGCAAGCGCATAATCCGTCGCCGTATCACACGCATGAAGTGTAACTACCATATCTGCCTCATCTGTTCCCGTATAATCTGCAATATTCCCCTCGGAAAACCTAAGCTTCTCATAGCCATACCTGACGCTTAACTCATTGCAGCTTCGGATAACCTCGCTTTTCAAATCAAGCCCTGTAACAGAAACATCATATCCCTTCAGCTCATGCAGATAGTAATACATGGCAAAGGTCAGATAAGACTTACCGCATCCAAAATCAACAATCGTAACCTCCCTATCTCTGGGAAGCTCCTGCAGTACATCTTCAATAAACTCAAGAAACCGGTTAATCTGCCGGAATTTATCAAATCTGGCATTTACGATTCTGCCTTCCGGCGTCATCACACCTAGATCTACAAGAAACGGAACTGGTACTCCCTCCTCAAGAATATATTGTTTCCTGCGGTTATGTGTAAGAGACTTTTGCTTAGCTGGCTCCTTCCGTACCCTGCGCCTGATTGTAACCTTTCCTTTTTTACTCACCAGAACCACATAAGTATAAAGCTCTGTATCAAACTGCATCTGACGCATATTCTGCATACACCCAAGGAGCTTCTCAAGAGCCTCCTTCTCCAAAAGATTTTCATGAAATGCCTGATTATTCCGAAACGTCTCAATCTGAAAAATAATTTTTCCTTTCTTTAAGAGCGGACGTACCTTTATCTTAGATGCTTTTTCTCTGTCTCTGGGATTACTCAGTACGGCTGAAATAAATTCACTATTTAAATTTTCCTGTAATAATAATCTTAATTCATTCATAGTATTAATATTGTAATCGTTTTTCTTTAAGAACGAAAGCTGAGGAGCGGTAAACTTGCGGCCGGGTACAGAGTTTTATAAAAAACTCTGCCCCCGGCCGCATTCTGCCTCCTCCTTGTTCACCTTTGCCGCGGAAAACGTATCGTTACTTTGAATAAATCTCCGTCCAGATACAATTCAAAGCCTCCTCCCTGCATTTCCGTAAGTGTCTTTGCTATAGAAAGACCCAGTCCGCTTCCCTCAGTGCTCCTTGAGATGTCTCCCCTGATAAACCGCTCTGTCAGCTCGTCTGCTGAAATATTTAACGGCTGCTCAGATATATTTTTAAGGCTGAAACATACCTCCTGGTCTGTTACCGCAAGATCTCCATATATTCTTGTCCCTTTCATAGCATACTTTGCGGCATTATTATATACATTCTCAAGAATTCTCCACGTACGTCTCCCGTCTGCCCGGATAATCGCTTCCTCCCCGGGAAGAGACAAGATTTCTTTAAGCCCGCGCAGCTTAAATTTTTCTTCAAATTCACCGCTGGTCTGCTGCAACATTTCCGTAAAATCAAGCTCCATATACTCCAGCGTTATATTTCCTGAGCTGACCTTCGACGCCTCGACTACATCCTCTGTCAGAGTTTTCAGGCGCTGGGATTTCTGCTCCAATATCTCAATATAATGCTGAATCCTTGGATCCTCAAAATTTTCCTGCTTTAACAGCTCCACATAGTTAATAATTGACGTAAGAGGCGTCTTAATATCATGTGACACATTTGTAATCAAATCCGTCTTAAGACGCTCGCTTTTCATGTTCTCTGCAAGGGCTGCATCCAAACCGTCTCTAATGGTATTAATCATAGACGCAATTTCCTTCTGCTCGCCGTAAAGCCCGTCAAGAGCTATTGTATACTGCACCTCTCCACCCGCAATATGCTCAATTCCCTTCTTAATTCTGTACTTTCCGATTGCCTGATAGATAACCCAGATAAATACAGCTGCATCTGCCAGTATTATAAAGACACAGAATTTCCGTGACACATATCCATATATATTTGTACATGCAATAATACACAATAACATCTGAACTAATACAAAGCATCCGCATATTAATACGGTTTTCCATATACTGTTTAGATTTTTTAACATCAAATATATAAACTGGCACAGCTTTCTTAAAATACTGTTTTTCCACATGTTCCTCGCTTTCAGCCTCCTCACCAGACTTAAAAGCCCAATCAGAAACATGCAGCACGTATACATTGCAAGAATGGAATACCATATCATAGAAGGGATCGTATTCAGCTTGTAAGTATCATACTGTACAATACCCGTTCTACTTACCAATCTAACCACGTCAGCCGGCAAAATCAGCTCCCCAAATGCAATTCCAGCTATGGCCAAAATCAGCCATACCGCTATGATTGCAAAGGCTGCAAGCTCCGTTTTCCAGCGATCGAACCAGTTTAAATGCAGCTCTTCATCTGTGCTGCTGCGTCCTGCGATCACCGCCAGCCACAGCACGCATGCAAGAAAAGCAATCAGCGCTGCAAATCCAAAGAATATTGTCAGATTTGCACTTGCACTATATTTTTCGTACAGGCGGTTTCCCTTATAGAATTCATCCTGAACAGGATACTCTGTATCTACTGCTGCCGCAAATATAAAATCCTCCTGCAAAGGACCTGAATATTTGATGCTGTTGCGCCATTCCTCTGCATCTAAATCCAGATTCGTTTCAAAGTCCGCAAGTTTCGGGTATATGACCGCATATTTTCCCAGAGACTTCAGGTTTTCCAGACTTGTTTCCAGGTTTCTATAGGACTCAAACTCTTTTTTATTTGTATATATTTTTTTATTTTTCAAATCCGCATAAATATAAGATAAATTCGTATCTCCTTCTGCAAGGGCCTGATCATACCCCTGATAGGAAATATACATTTCTCCAAGACTGTTAATTACTGAGTCCAACATAGCGTACACTTCATGCAGTTTTCCATTCCACTGCGGCTCTTCGTTTACAATCGAAAGAATGCTTTCATTTCCTACCGTCTTATACTTCTCAAGATAATATATTCCGTCATACAGCCAGCAGTCAGAGTATACCAGCATACCTTTAGAATCCTGAATTCCATGAAACATACTCTCCGGCATTCCATATCCATATTCCAGATCCCTCAAAACATTTGCTTCCGTTAATCCAGTCTCCTCATCCAGATCAATGAACTGCAGCTCATCCTTATTCAACAATTCATAAAATTCTGATATCAAATAATACTGGTAAGACTCATCCGGCCTTTTACATACAACAATTTGCTCTGCTGCACTGTCTTCATCATTTGTTTCCTCATACCATGACAGAATATCGCCAAGCCTGTAAATGAATCTGCCATCCTCTCCTGCCTCCAACATTCCAGAATTATAATATGCTTCAATATCTACCTGCTTCTCCGGGTCGTATTCACCCCCGGCCTCAAACAACTCCTTTGCCGAAAGCCCCCCTGCCGCATGAATGCTGTGTGTCATCATCCGTTCAGCAAAATCATCGCTGTCTTTGTATTCTCTGGCAGGACTCCCATCTAATACCTCAACGCAAAGCGCCGGATAAGCAGAAATCCGCATTACACTCACTATCATCACAGCAGTCAGGATATGTGCCAGAATAATCAGCACCGCTTTCACAATATTACTCCTGTACCACCTTTGGCTCATATTTTCTCCCTTCTAAAGCTTCTCTATTTTATATCCGATTCCCCATACTACTTTAAGATACCTTGGCTCTTTGGGATTAATCTCAATCTTCTCCCTGATATGGCGGATATGTACCGCCACCGTATTATCCACCCCTATGGCGTCCTCATTCCATATACTTTCATATATTTGATCAATAGAGAATACTTTTCCTTGATTTTTTACCAGCAGTAACAATATATTATATTCTATCGGAGTAAGCTTTACCGGCTCCCCGTCAACCGTAACCTCTTTCAGATCATCGTCAATCGCCAGACCGCCGGTCATGTACACTGCGCTGTGTTCTGCATTTGCCGTGCCGCCAAGCTGTGTATATCTGCGAAGCTGTGATTTCACCCGGGCTACCAGTTCAAGAGGATTAAATGGTTTCGTTACGTAATCATCCGCCCCCACATTTAGCCCCAATATTTTATCTGCGTCCTCTGATTTTGCAGACAAAATAATAATGGGCATATTATTTGCCTCTCTGATTTTAAGAGTTGCCCGGATACCGTCAAGTCTTGGCATCATTACATCAATAATGAGGAGATCCACTTCCTCCTTCTGCAGAACTCTAAGCGCTTCCTCTCCGTCATACGCCTTAAGCACTTCATACCTCTCCTGCGTAAGATATATCTCTATTGCTTCTACAATTTCCTTGTCATCATCACATACTAAAATCTTTGCCATTTTAATCACCTCCTTTATACTATACAAGAATAGCAGACATTTTTTAAGACCCCTTGCTGATTTTCTTAAGAATTCATGAAGAATATAAAAAGGCGTAATTTGTCGAGAAATGTCGTTTATTGTCAGTTCTTAAAGAAATGCGGAGCTTTCCATCTATAATAAGAGCATAGCTTATCTCTCTAACTGGTTTCAATGAGGACAGGAGAAAACACATATGTGTGACTTACAAATAGAATGTCTGGTTCGCTCTCTCGGAATCGGAGCAACTTACCAGGGCTTCAGATACCTTACTTACGGTATCAGGCTTTGCATATATGATGAGAACTATCTTCTGGGTATCAGTAAACTTCTCTATCCACAAATTGCCCGAGAATATAAAACAACCTGTTCCAGTGTCGAACGGGATATTCGTACTGTCATAAAGGTCTGCTGGGACCGTGGGAACCGCCCCTACCTTGAGGAGATTGCCCTTTACCCACTCCAGTTCAGGCCTACCTCCGGCGAATTTTTTGACATTCTGGTTGGTCACTTGAACAGAACTGTCTATGAAGAAGATAAGCGTTAAGGAATTCCTAAGATTATTTCTTTTTCTTTTATAGAATCAACATATTTTGGACATATTTATTCATTATACTAGAATCAGATAGTTGAACAGGACTTCAACTATCTCCCCCTCATAAAAGTAAAGCATCGGCAATGCCGATGCGGCGCTTTAACTCTCATTCCTTTAGATAACTATAGAAACAACGAAAACCCGCGAGCCGTAAGGCACGCGGGTTTTTGCTGTTTCGTATGATAAAGAACATCTTGTCACATATCATTTCCTTTGATAGAATAAATTAAGGCGCTACATGGGAATAGTAGGCGTCTAGTCCTTCAAACATTTAACTTTGTTCACTGAGGATATCAAAATACTTTATAACAAAATGAGGAGGTTACACAATGGCATTTAAAATGATCCACGAAAACTATAATGTAGCTGATCTTGACCGATCCATTCATTTTTATCAGGAAGCCCTGGGGCTTTATGAACTGCGCAGAAAAACAGCCCCTGACGGCAGCTTTATCATTGTTTATATAGGTAATGAGGAGGCTGATTTTGAACTGGAGCTTACCTGGCTCCGGGACATGAAGCGGCCATATGACCTTGGAGACTGCGAATTTCACCTGGCATTCGCCACGGACGACATGGACGGCGCATATGAGAAACACAAAGAAATGAATTGTATCTGTTATGAAAACCCTGATATGGGTATTTATTTTATTTCTGATCCGGACGGATACTGGCTGGAGATTGTTCCTGCAAAAAACAATTAAAGAGGGAGCCGCCGCTCCCTCTTTCTTTTATTATGCCTTATAGGATATACAACGTTTCTCTATCCAGCGGTACAGATCTTCAAAAACCTGCCGCCTGTCTGTTTCATTGAGAAGCTCATGCCTGTCCCCTTTATAAAGCTTTATTTTTACATCCTGTATACCAGCCTCTCGGTATTTCCTATATACCAGCCGCACACTCTTTCCAAAATTGCCAACCGGATCGTCCTCCCCTGCTGCAAAAAGTATCGGAAGACTCTTAGGTATCTTCCCTGCATGTTCCCTTTTCTGAAGAACCTTCATTCCTGCAAACATCTGATAATAGCCATTTACGGTAAACATAAACGTACAGAGCGGATCAGCCGCATAGCGCTCACAATTTTCCACATTAGCAGAGAGCCAAGTTGCTCCCGTCGGATCATTCTTAAATTTTTTGTTGTATCCTCCGAAACTGAGATTATTAATAAAGCTGCTGCGGTATTTCCACCCTTTAAAGACAGCGACAGCTCTGCAGAGAATCTGTCCCACATTCAATATCAGCGCACTGTGATGCCCTGTACCCATAATTACAGCGCCTGTAAGACCATTTCCGTACATTGTCAGATATTGCCGCAAAAGGAAAGACCCCATACTGTGCCCCAGCATAAAATACGGCACGTCCGGATACTTTCTTTGTGTTATTCCCCGAAGCTTATGAATATCCCCTATAACATACTGATTTCCCTTCTTTTCGTGGAAATACCCATAATATTCCTCACTCTGTACGGACTGTCCATGTCCCAGGTGGTCATGACCGGTCACATAAATGCCTCTTTCGTTAAGAAATTCTGCAAATTCTTCATAGCGTCCTATGTATTCTGTCATGCCATGGCATATCTGCACAATCGCCTTTACCCCGCTCTCCGGCACCCATTCGATGGCATGAATCCCTGTCACTCCGTCTCTTGACGGATAAAAAAACTCTCTTTTCACTTCCATAAGCCTCCACTTAAATTTAACGATCTGTTAATAAAATATATTCTCTGTGAGCCGCCAGAGGCTTATACGCCGGACGAATAATTTTATCTACATTTTTTAATTCCTCCAGACGGTGGGCGCTCCAGCCTACAATACGTGCCGCCGCAAAAATCGGCGTATACAGAGCCGGAGGAAGATCTAACATGCCGTATACAAGCCCGCTGTAAAAGTCTACATTTGCATTTACACCTTTATATATCTTTCTTTTTGCGGCAATAACTTCCGGCGCCATATGTTCTACCATCGCATACAGATTGTATTCCTTTTCACAGCCCTTTTCCTTTGCAAGCTGCTTTACAAATTTCTTGAAAATATCTGCCCTGGGGTCAGATACCGAGTAAATCGCATGACCCATTCCATAAATAAGTCCCTTCTGGTCAAATGCTTTTTTCTCAAGCAGATCGTCAAGATACTGTCTTACCGCATCCTGATCCTCCCAGTCAGTTACCTTCTTTTTCATATCCTCAAACATCTGTGTTACCTTAATATTTGCACCGCCGTGCTTGGGCCCTTTAAGAGATGCCATGGCCGCCGCAATCGTAGAATAGGTATCTGTTCCGGAGGATGTAACCACATGAGTTGTAAAGGTCGAGTTATTACCGCCGCCATGATCCATATGAAGGACCAGGGCCATATCCAATATCTTGGCCTCAAGCCTGGAATATTTGCGGTTCTCTCTGAGCATCATTAATATATTCTCCGCAGTAGATAGTTCCGGTGAAGGAGCATAGATAAACAGATCATCTCCTCTGCGGTAATTATAAGCATGATATCCGTAAACCATCAGCATCGGGAACTGGCTGATCAGGTTCAGGCACTGCCTGAGAACATTGGGAATAGTTGTATCATCCGCTTTCTCGTCATAGGAATAAAGATTCAGGATAGAACGGGACAGACTATTCATCATATCTCTGCTGGGCGCCTTCATAATCACATCTCTTACAAAATTAGGCGGAAGCGTACGCCTCTCCACAAGTATCTCATGAAAAGCAGCAAGCTTTTTCTTACTTGGAAGCTCTCCGAATAGAAGAAGATACGTAATCTCCTCAAATCCATAACGTTTTTCCTTAAGAAAGCCTTTTACAAGATCCTTAATATTATATCCGCGGTAATAAAGATTTCCGGCGCACGGAACCTCTTTGCCTGCCGTCACTTTCGTCGCACAAACATCCGATACATTTGTAAGACCGGCAAGCACACCCTTGCCATTCAAGTCACGAAGCCCTCTTTTTACCTCATATTTCGTGTACAGCTCCTTGTCAATTGCATTATTTTCGTCACACAGCTCTGCCAATTCTAAGATCTCCGGTGTGATCTCAAACAATGCTTTCTCTACGCTTTTTACCATAACTATCATCCTTTCTCCTGATGCCGTGTCTTCGAGTACCCTGTCTGTACGGAATATTCATTTTATATATTCCGCTATATCATTGCTCAGCTGTGCGAATTCGGCAAGCGTAAGAGCTTCTCCCCTCACGCCTGCTCCCCTTCCAAGCCGTTCAACTGCTTCACTAACAACTTCCTTGGGAATAGACAGCCTGTCCGAATTGCTTAAGCCGTTCACCAGTGTTTTACGCCTCTGATTAAAAGAAGCTCTTATAATGTCAAACAAAAGCTTTTCATTTTTCACCTTAACAGGCGGCTTGTCATGTCTGTTCAGACGGATGACCGCAGAGCCTACCTTCGGGCGTGGCATAAAACAATTAGGAGGAACATTGGCCACTATATAAGGACTGGCATAGTACTGTACCGCAAGTGACAGCGCTCCGTAATTTTTATTTCCCGGTCCTGCCTGCATACGATCTGCTACCTCCTTCTGCACCATAACCGTAATGCTCTCCACCGGAACATGATTTTCAAAAAGGCCCATGATAATCGGAGTTGTAATATAGTAGGGCAGATTCGCTACAACTTTAACCGGTCGGCCGGCGTTTTCTTCCGTCACAAGCTTTCTGATATTAAGCTTAAGTATGTCTTCATTAATAACCCTTACATTATCATATCCTTTTAACGTATCAGAAAGAATCGGAATCAGGTTCTTATCAATCTCTACTGCAATTACCTGACGTGCAATCCCGGCAAGATACTGAGTCATGGTCCCGATTCCCGGTCCGATTTCCAGCACCATATCGTCTCCTTTAATGTCTGCCGCCCGTATAATTTTATCCAAAACATGGGTGTCAATTAAGAAATTCTGTCCGAATTTTTTCTGAAATGTAAACTGATATTTCTGTAAGATTTCGATGGTCTGCTGGGGATTTCCCAGTGTCGGCTTACTCATATGTTTACTCCCCGGATTTTGCTTGGTTACCCTATTATACACTAAGATGAAGAAAAATGGTATTAAGAATATATGAACTTTTATTATAGTCCGTATACCTCTCTTGCATTAGCCTCTGTCTGCCTTACAACCTCTTCATATGTGACTCCCTTTAATCCGGCGATTTCCTTCGCCACATATTTAAGATACCCGGAATGATTCCTTTTCCCCCGGTACGGCTCCGGTGACAGATACGGGGCGTCGGTTTCAAGTACAATCCTTGTTAGAGGGACCGTTTCAACCACCTGTTTAAGCTTTTTCCCATTTTTAAATGTCACCACGCCGCCTACTCCTATATGAAAGCCAAGCTTTACATACTCGTCCGCCAGTTCTCTAGAGCCGGAAAAACAATGAATGATCCCTTTCAGTCCCTTTCCATGCTTCTTCATAATCTGAAAGGTATCCTCTGCAGCATCACGGCTGTGAATATTAACCGGAAGCCCAAGCTCTCCCGCCAGCTTAAGCTGACGTATAAACCACTCCTTCTGAATATCGTGAGACTGTGTGTCCCAATAGTAATCCAGTCCAATTTCTCCTACAGCGACAACCTTATCCTGCAGGCACCAGTTTTTTAACTCTGCAAAGGTTTCCTCATTCAGTTCGCCCGTCTCATCCGGGTGCACCCCTACGGCTGCATACAGAAACGGGTACTGTCCGACAAGCTCCAGAGCTCTGCGGCAGCTATCCAGAGAAGCGCCTACATTTACAATCGTTCCCACTTCCAAGGTTTCCATTGAACGAAGCAGTTCGTCACGGTCTGGATCAAACTGTTTATCATCATAATGTGCATGTGTATCAAATATCATAAAATCCCCGCCTTTTACTTTTTTAATATCATAACACGAAACCAAATACTGGAAAAGTCAAAGTAATATTTTACACTTCTAAAATATATGATATAATCACCTTGTCTTTATAAACACTTATACCCATCCGGGCATCCCGTAATACATGCCCCTGGCGGGGCGGACGGACTTCGTCCGATAAGGTATATATTTAACAAAAGGAAGGATGATAAGTATGGATAAAATCAGAATCGGTATTGTCGGATATGGCAATATCGGACGGGGAGTCGAACGCGCGGTTTTGAGAAATGATGATATGGAGCTTAAGGCTGTATTTACAAGAAGAGAGCCTGCTTCTGTAAAAATTGAAACAGATGGAGCGTCTGTAAAGCATATGAGTGACCTGCCTTCTATGAAGAATGAAATTGACGTCATGATATTATGCGGCGGCTCTGCAACCGACCTTCCGGTTATGGGGCCGCAGCTTGCAGCTGATTTTAACACCATTGACAGCTTTGATACCCACGCCAGAATTCCGGAATACTTTGCAAATATGGATAAAGCGGCAAAGGCGGGAGGAAATGTCAGCATCATTTCCGTCGGCTGGGATCCGGGAATGTTTTCACTGAACCGCTTATATGCGGAAGCAATTCTTCCCCAGGGAAACACTTATACTTTCTGGGGAAAGGGTGTAAGTCAAGGACATTCCGACGCAATCCGACGCGTAGAAGGGGTAAAAAACGGAATCCAGTATACTGTTCCCGCCGGGAAAGCAATAGAGCAGGTAAGAAGCGGCAGCGAACCGGTGCTGACAACAAGAGAGAAACATCTGAGAGAATGCTATGTAGTGCCGGAAGAGGGCGCAGACTTAAAAGCAATCGAAAAGGCGATTAAGACAATGCCTAATTATTTTGATGAATACGATACAACCGTGACATTTATCACAGAAGAAGAATTAAAAGAAAAACACGCCAGGATGCCCCACGGCGGTTTTGTAATCCGAAGCGGCGAAACAGGAAACGCCGAAAATCAGCATATCATCGAATATTCTCTTAAGCTTGATTCCAACCCGGAATTCACTGCTAGCGTGCTGGTCTGCTATGCAAGAGCGGCCTTCCGTCTGTCGAAAGCCGGCGAAACCGGCGCGAAAAGTGTGTTCGATATCGCACCGGGACTTTTATCAATGAAAACGGCAGACGAACTGCGGAAAGAAATTTTGTAGAAAATCATTGCATAAAATCGGGGACGGGCAAAGTGAATACTACTGTTTTTCACTTTGTCCGTCCCCGATTTTACTTCCTTGTGCCGCACACCTGCATCCGTTTCTTTACCAGCTCCGTCACCGCCCTCATCCCGGCCTTCCCCAGCTCCTTTGGATCATAGGTCTCCGGCCGCTCTTTAAGAAGCGCCTTCACTGCGTCCGTATAGGCCGCCCGAAGCTCAGTGGCAAAATTCACTTTACAGATCCCGCGTCTTATACATTCCTTCACTTCCTCATCCGAAAGCCCGGACGCCCCGTGAAGTACCAGCGGAATGTCCACTCTTTCTCTGATTTCGCTCAGTCTTTCTTTATTAAGCGCCGGCGTTCCCTGATAGAAGCCGTGAGCCGTCCCAATTGCCACGGCAAGGGAATCCGCGCCCGTGCGTGCTACAAATTCTGCGGCCTCCTCTACGCCGGTGTCCACATCTGCCTCCGCCGCCAGATCGTCTTCCTTTCCGCCCACTCTGCCAAGCTCAGCCTCTACTGCTATTCCTCTCTCATGGGCATAATCCGTTACCCTTTTGGTAACGGCAATATTCTCTTCAAATGATTCCTTTGAACCGTCTATCATAACAGAGGAATATCCCGCTTCTATTGCCTGGACAGACAACTCATAGCTGTTCCCATGATCCAGATGGAGACATACCGGAACCTTCACCCTTTCCGACTCTGCTTTTACGATTGCAGCATACGTTTCTGCCGTCCCATACCTCACTGTGGACGGCGTTGTCTGTAATATAACCGAAGTATTAAGCTCTTCTGCAGCCGCCAGCACTGCTTTCACCATTTCCATATTTTCTACATTAAATGCACCTACCGCATAGCCGCCGTCCTGTGCTCTTCTCATCATGTCTTTAAATGTCACAAGCCCCATATTTCTCTCCTTCGTATTTTTATATGATCTCTATGCAGACTCATATTTTCCAAGTGTTGCATACAGATAATCCTCACAAACGCCTCCTATATAATCCAACAGAATTTCGTAACCGCTGTTTTTCAGGTTTCCGGCCCTTATCTTCCTGTACTGCACCGGAAGATACTGACTTAACAGCGAATAAGGAATTACATTATCTCCAAGATTATTGAAAAGCTTTTTTACTGCTTCTCCTATTTCCTTGTCATTAAAATAATATCTGCATCTGTCTGAAAAGCTGAAGGCTCTGGCATTCCTTACTTCTTTTTCAGTACCATGATAATATTTCCTCCAATTATCCGGATGTTTCAGCATAACTTCTTCTAATGTTTCCCGTATATAACTCCTGTTACTCCCGGAAAAAATTTCTCTCTCTATATTCTCCAGTGCAAACAGGCCTTCCCTCATGGCAAAGGTAAGAGCCGGACCTACTTTAAGAACCGCAATCCCGTCTTCTACCATTTCTCTTAATTTCTGCGGCGTCTGGTAATCCGTGGAATGCCCTTCCATAACAATTCCCGGAATCTCCCTCATAGTATCTGTAAGCCGCTTCGCCTTCCTTCTGTCATATTCATGAATCTCCTGACCGCCGAATTCCACTCCCGGCTGGACTACAAGCGCAATGACTCTGTCCCATGCTCCCGAAAGTCCGTTTTCCTCAAACTTCTCTTTAAATGTCTGTAAGGTCAAAACACAATCCTCCGGGGAGGTTACCTCCATATCATCCTCTTCACGGATTCCGCCTGGAACAGGCACCTCACTTCCAATCACATAGGAAGGCGTCTGCGCATCCGGACACTCCGCCTTTCTTTTCTGAAAAGCCTCCTCTGCAGCCTTGCAAAGTCTTACGGACCTTTCTGCAATAACCACATTACTTAACCGCACATCTTTGGAATCTTCTAAAAGCCTCATACTGGTATCTATATGAATCTTCCCAAAGCCTGCTTCCACATATTGTCTGATCAACTCCTCTGCCTTCTCCATCGCTTCCTGCTCTGGCAGTTCAGACCAGATAAGGGGCCCCAGATGATCTCCTCCCAGAATCAATTTACTTCTATCAAATCTTTCTTCATCTGCTATTTTATGTACAAAGAAATAAAAATCTTTCGGTGTCATTCCCATATATCCGCCGTCCTGATTCACCTGATTTGCGGTTGCCTCAATCAGCACCGGCGTATGATACTTGATTCCTTTCCGCATAACTGCACGGATAACGTATTCATTGGCGCTGCAGCATGAATAGATTCCATCTGCTTTACCCTGTTTCTGTCTCAATACAATATTTTCTAAAAGCTCCATAATATCTCCTGTAGCATTTAAAAGCCTCTCTGATACAGATATTCTGTTTCCGCTTTATAGTACTCCATACAAACCTCCGGCGTTGTATGGGGTTCCAGTGAACAAAATCCCTGATACCCGTCTCTTACAAGCCTTCGAAGCAGTCCGTCCACATTTACCGCGCCGTCCGAAGCTACCGGATAATAAATATCCTCTCCGGATAAGAGACCGGTCATCGGGCCGCCTTTACATTCCTCTCTATGTCCATATTCCGGATGGTTGATACAGCCGTTTTTAATATGAACATGGACAATCATATCCTTCAGTACCTCATAGGCATATGGAAATCCCTCGTATCCGGCCTGATAATAGTTCGTTGCATCATAGTTTGTTTTAAAATACTCCGAACCCATCGCCTCTATAATTTTCCTCATCTGAAGGGGATTCCTGGTAATATCATGGGCCTCATTTTCCAAGGCAAGGTATATCTGATACTTTTCAGCCTCCTTGATGGCTTCCGCATAATATGCCTTTAATTCGTCAATAGAAAATGAATCGCCCATTGCCACATAATAGCAATAGTGATTGACTACCTTTGCCCCCAGCTCATGGGCTGCCTGAACCGCTCTTTTAAGCTCCGAAGCATATAATTCCCGGTCCTTAGCAAGAGCTTTCTCAAAGCCTGCGCCAAAGCATATGCAGGCCGCCTTCACTCCGGCCGCGTCAAGTATGTCTTTTGCCCTCTTAATATCACGATTTGCATACAATCTCTTGTGAACCAGCGATTTTCCTTCCAGTACCGGAATATTTTCCGGCCAGATTTCAATTGCCGTGACGCCGTAGCCTTTTATAATCTCCAATATTTTTTCCAAGGGGAGGACGCTTCCAAGCGTCTCCCCCGAAATTGCAAGTTCCATATCTTCCCACCTATTTCATGTATTCGTCTACATTATCCTTTGTAACAAGTACAGAGGGAACTTTATACTCCTTATCCACTTCTTTTCCTGCCTTTACGTCTTCAAGCATTTCAAAAGCCTTTTCAATCTCCGCGTGGGCGTCTACAAAAATGGTTGCAGCCATTGTTCCTTCTTTTACTGCCTTTAATCCTTCATTTGTAGCATCAAGACCGTATACAAGAATTTCTCCTGTCTTTCCTGCCGTCTTAAGAACCGGAAGAACCCCTAATGCCATACCGTCGTTATTGCATACAATTGCGTCAATATCCTTTCCTGCGCCCAGCCAGTTCTCTGCAAGGGGAGCTGCGTCTGTAGCGCCCCAGTTTCCCGCGCCTTCAAATATAACATTTACATCTGGGTATTCCGCGAGAACCTTATCATAACCGCCGCAGATCTGATTTGTAGTATCCTGTCCAAGCGTACCTGTCATAATCGCAATGTTTCCCTTTCCTCCTATATCCTTCATAACCTGTTCCATTTTAAGCTCGCCGCCCTGCTGAACGTCCACATGAATTAAGGATGTAATCAAATCGGTTGCCGATACATTATTATGAATAATAAAGAGCGGAATCCCTGCCTCATGTGCTGCTTCAAGCCCGGAGGTCAGTCCGTCAACGCTGCATGGCTCAATCAGAATCGCCTCAGCATCTTCTGAGATTGCTGTTTCAATCTGAGAAACCTGCTTCGCCGCGTCAAGATCCGCATCCATCAGCTGTACGTCATAGCCTGCCGCCTTTCCTACCTCAAGAAAGCTCTCGCCCATGCCTACCATGAACTCATTCTGCTGATTACTTACCGTCATAAATACTTTGCCGCTTCCTTTTTCTTCAGAATCCCCGGAAGTCTCTTTTTTGCTCTCATTTGCCGCTTCCTTCTCAGACGTACATCCCATGGCCATACCTGCCGCCATTGCTGCACACAGTAACACGCTTAAAATCTTTTTCTTCATTTCTTTTCCTCCTTAGAATTTGTTTTACATTGTTTGTGTGTAATTTATTATTTCTTCTTGCCCCGTAAGTCTAAGAACACGGCAAGTAAGATAATAATTCCCTTAATGATATCCTGGTAAAATGAATTCACACCCATAATATCAAAGCTGTTCTGTATAATTGTCAGAATCATGGCGCCCACCACCATTCCAAGCACGCTTCCTGAGCCGCCGGTCATACTGACGCCGCCGATTACTGCTGCAGAAATCGCATTCATCTCATATCCTTCTGCCACAGTACCATTGCCGGATGTAATGCGGGAGCAGATTAATATTCCGGCAATTCCAGCCAAAAAACCGCTGAACACATACACAAGCATTTTCAGTCTGGCTACTGAAACACCGCTTAATCTGGCCGCCTCTTCATTTCCGCCGATACCGTATATCTGTCTTCCCAGCACAGTTTTGCTTAAGATAATATAGCCAATCACACTGATGATGACCATATAGTAAACCAAGGTGGGAATTCCTAAAATTCTTGAATTTGCCAGTGTATTAAATGCCTCCGACAGGCCGAAAACAGGGGTACCGTTCGTATATACCAGAGGAATCCCTCTTGCAATCGTCATCATACCAAGGGTCATAATAAAAGGCGGAAATCCAACATAAGACACTCCAATTCCATTAATCAGACCACACAAAGTTCCAAGACCCGCCCCTATGAGAATAACGATGGCAATCGGGATATTTTTCTCTGCTACTGCCGCCGAAGCCGCCAGGGTTCCGGAAAGCGCCATTACAGATCCCACGGACAGATCGATTCCTCCTGTAATTAATACAAACGTCATTCCTACTCCGATAATACTTGTAATAGACGCCTGCTTTGCCACGTTAATCAAGTTTCTGCTTGTAAAAAATGTAGGGCTTATCATCGACATAACGATAATCAGGGCCACCATTACCCACAGGATGCCTGTTTTCTTAAAAAATTCCTGAAGGCTGCTTTTATTTATCCCTTCCACGATACTTCCTCCTTCCGATAACCAGATGCCAGTGTCATTATGTTTTCCTGCGTCATCTCTTTTTCCTTAAGCTCGCCTGTCATCTCGCCTTCATGAAGAACAATCATTCTATGGCTGAGTCCAATCAACTCTGGCATTTCAGAAGAAATTATAATGATGCCTTTGCCCTCACAGGCCAGTTCTTCTATCATTTTATAAATCTCTGTTTTCGCTCCTACGTCAATGCCCCTCGTAGGCTCGTCAAATATAATGATATCCGGTTCATTTAAAAGCCATTTTGCAAGAACCGCCTTCTGCTGATTTCCTCCGGAAAGGCTTCCAACAATCTGTTTGATGCCTGTTACCTTAATACTTAACCGCTTCACCATGTCCTCTGCCAGACTGCTGCATTTTCTTCTGTTATAAAAACCGCCTTTGGCAAACTTTTTCTCCACAACGGATACAATGTTGTCACCTACCGTACCGATAAGATTCAATCCATACAGCTTTCTGTCCTCCGTTACCAGAGCAAGCTTATGGCTGACGGCATCCTTAGGAGACCTGATATTTACCGGTTTTCCATTTACTTCTATTCCCCCTTCTGTCAGCCGCACCGCACCGAAGAGAGCCATCACAAGCTCTGTACGCCCCGCCCCCATAAGTCCGGCAACGCCCAGTTTCTCACCCTTGTGAAGTTCAAAGCTTATATTCTTAAACTCGCCTGTACGCCCTGCATTTTTTACTGAAAGAATCGTCTCACCGATTGTACTTTTATGCTCCGGATATATTTCATTGATCTCTCGTCCAACCATTGCCTGAATCAGCTGCCGGGATGTGATATCCTTTGTATCAGAAGTCATTACATACTGTCCGTCACGCAGTACGGTAATCCTGTCAGATATTTCAAATAATTCATCCATCTTATGTGAGATATAGATAATTCCAACCCCCTGTTCTTTTAACTTTCGTATGTTGCTGAATAATTTTTCCACTTCAGAATCAGTAATGGCTGAAGTCGGCTCATCCATAATCATGATCCGTGCGCCGTAAGAAAGCGCTTTGGCAATCTCAACCATCTGCATCTCAGAAACATTTAAATCCTTCATTAACGTACCGGGCGGAATCTCTACCCCCAGCATCCGCAGACAGGCTGCCGCTTTCTCCTCCTGATTTCTTTTATCTACGAAACTCCCTCTTTTTATCTCTTTTCCCATGAAAATATTTTCAGCGACAGACATCTCCATAATCGGATTCAGTTCCTGATGAATCATAGCAACCCCTGCGTGTAATGCCTGCGACGGACTTAAAAATATCTTTTCCTTATCAAAGATCCTGACTTTTCCGCTGTCAGCAGAATATATTCCCATCAAAATCTTCATAAGTGTGGACTTTCCTGCACCGTTTTCACCAATCAAGGCGTGAACCTCCCCTTTTCTCAGCTCAAATCGGACATTCTGGAGAACACGATTCGTCCCGAAAGACTTATTAATATCCTGCATGCTTAGTAGTAGTTCCATGCTTTCCCTCCTTTTGCAGGATTAAAATTCATCATTAAAATCCGGTACCTTTACTTCCTCACCATTTTTAAATGCAGATTCCTGTGCACAAATACCTGCCGCAGTATAATTTGCCGAGCGTACCGCATCCATATACGGCTGTCTTCCTTCCACAATAGCCTTCACAAACTCGTTGCAAAGATGGGGATGTGATCCTCCATGCCCGCTTCCCTGGATAAAAGACGGCTGATTCGGATCTATAATTGCAGACCGAAGCGTATATTTTTGTATTTCTTCCGGAAGCAGCTCTGCCGTATCCGGCGCTGTAAACTTATAGAAATCATCAATTCCGGTGAATATAGTATGTCCCTCGTCTACCGTTGGCTCCCACTCAAAGGACATTTTATCTCCATATACATCAAAGCATTCCCGTACCTGCCTTGTTGTCTCAAAAAGACATCTGTGTGCCTCTGCAATCACGTCGCTGTTTTTCAGCCGGAAGGTTGCAGTCTCCACCGCGTACGGACATCCGTAATTTTTCGCGCGCTCCTCGCTGACCCTTCCGCTGCCGAGACACCGTACGCTCTCTGCTACCGTACCGGATAAATCAAGAATAGGCGACATAACATGGGTTCCATACCAGAAGGGAGGAAATCCCTGCCAGTAATCACCCCATCCGTCCAGGGCCATATTCTGCATATGATCTCCTTTTAAATACTGTATACGTCCAAGCTTTCCGCTGTCCCTTAATTCCTTTACATACAGATATTCCCTTGTGTACAGAGAGGTTTCCATCATCGTATATATTTTATTATTTTCCTTTGCAGTCCGGATAATGTCCCTAAGCTCATCAAGGGTCGTTGCCATAGGTACCGTGCATGCAGTATGCTTACCCGCTTTCAGTGCTTTTATTGTCTGTGGATAGTGCTCCTGTATGGGAGTCACGATATGAATCGCATCCAGCTCCTCAAGGGCTGCCATATCGTCATAGCTGGTAAACCGAAGCTCATCAGGTATTCCCAGCTCGTCTCCCACTCTGCGGAGGGTTTCCGGATTCCTTGTACAGATTGCTACCTTATCCACATCCGGATGTTCGCAATATATAGATGCAAATTCTTTTCCAAATCCTAACCCGGCCACTCCAATACTTACCTTCTTCATACTGTCTCCTCCTTCATCATTTTATAAATATTTTCTTTTGATATCTTTCCTTCCATTGGTCCAAATGCCGCGGTATTAAGGGCGCCTGCCGCCGCTGCCATCCTTACGGTCTCTTCTATGCTTTTTCCTTCCAGAAGCCCGCAGAGAAACGCTCCGTCGAAGCTGTCCCCTGCTCCTGTAGCATCAACCGGAGTAATCTTATATACGCCTGCTTCAACCACCTTTTCCCTTGTATAGACAGTACAGCCCCTTGATCCTTTTTTTAAAGCAAGAATCTCTATGTTCCTTTTTCTCATACAGGTACCTACTGCCTCCGTAATATCATTTGTTTTCATTAGCATCATAAGCTCTTCCTCTCCCGGGAGAAAGATGCTGGTATAATCAAGAATTTCTTCTATAATTTCAGCGGCCCTTTCGTCGCCCATAAGCTCTGGTCTTAGATTGGGATCAAAGGAAATCCTTGCTCCCATCTCTTTTGCGATTTTTACTGTTCTTAGAATTTCTTCTGCAAACTGGAGATTGGAAGACAGAGAGCATCCCATAACATGAAAATATTTCACACCCTCTAGTATGTCCTTTTTTGGCGCTTTTGCTTCTGCTGCCGGCGTATTTCCTATATGAAAAATAAATTTTCTGGAACCGTCGTCAAAATACGTAACAAATGCGCATCCTGTTGAAGCACTCCTGCTGACCAGAACCCCGCCTGTATCTACTCCGTCAGTCTTAAGCCTGTCCAGCAGGCATTTCCCAAAATCATCATTTCCTACGCCTCCTATAATCCCTGCCCCACATCCCAGGCGTGCCACCGTATCTATGAAAATAGCAGGAGCGCCGCTTGGAAAAGGCCCCTTAAAATAATCCGCTTTATCAAGAGGCGTATTTTCGGAAACTCTCATAATCTCAACGATCATCTCTCCCATAGTCCATATTTCTGCCATCTGCATACCCCCGCTGTCTAAAATGTGAATTCATGCTTTAAAAACTGCAAGGATTCTTTAATATAATGATCCAGCATATCCTCGTCCGCATGATTGCTTAAATCTCTCCAGACCTTAATGTCCTCTGCTATCTTTCCGTCCTGTAATAAAAACGGCTCCATAACAACTCCTTTATCATATCCCACGTCTCTAAGGGCACGTCCTATTTCCCTCCACGGAAGAGAACCCATTCCGGGAAGCTTTCTGTTGGCTTCTCCCACATGGATATGTCCGATCCTGCTTCCTCCCTTCCTGATAGCTTCTGATATGTTATCCTCCTCAATATTCATATGAAAAGTGTCAAGAAGAAGATTCACATTCTTACTTCCTACAAGCTCACAATATCGGATGCCTTCCTCGCAGTCCGTCATAATATATGTCTCATATCGGTTTAAAACCTCCTGACAGCATTCAATTCCCAAATCCTCCGCCGCCTTTGCTACCTCCTTCATAGCACTGATGCTTCTCTCCCAAGCGCCTTTTTTATCAATTATCTGAAAATCACATGGCCAGAAGGAATACATAGCTCCTACAAGCGAACGGGAATCTATCTTATCCATTGCTTTCATAATATCTATAAGATAACTGATACCTGCCTTCCTTATTTCCGGGTCAGCCGAGGCCAGATCCTTGTTCTTTGACGGCCCTATATTCGCTGTAAGAGTAAGTCCCAATTCCTTCGCTGTACACTTCATTTCATTCAGCTCATTTTCCGTCATTTCAACAAGATGCGGCGCTCCCACCTCTAAAATGTCGAATCCTATGTCAGAAACCTTTTTCATTGTTCTGGCATAGTCACATTTCCACTCATGTCCCCAGTAAGAATATAGTGTTCCAAATTTCATTTATCTCTTTCCTTTCTATTTGCGTGCTCGTGCACGATTATGTTATAATTATCGTATCATGTTTTAATTTACTGTTCAATCCTGAATAACTTACAAAAATACTTGTTTAATTTTAGTAAATTCTCACAAATTATCAAAAAATTATTCCAGACATTCTATTTCTGTATTATAATAAAATATACCGTGCTCGATAACAATTAGCTTTTTTTATAGTTTGGACATGGCTTCATTTTTATGATATTATGTTGTTGAATTACTTTATTTATATAGGGGGAATTTATATGTCCGTCACAATCAAACAAATAGCCGCACTGGCAAATGTCTCCCGCGGAACCGTTGACCGCGTGCTCAATAATCGTTCCGGCGTTAATCCTGACACACGGGAAAAGGTATTAAAGATTGCCAATGAGCTGCACTATCAGCCTAATTTTCTTGCCAAAGCCTTAGTCAACAGCAAGGAAAATATTAAATTAGGCGTTATCCTGACTCCTGACTACAACCCTTTCATTCACCAAATCCTAAAGGGGATAGAAGATGCCCAAAAAGAATTTCATGCTTTTGGCCTGGAGGTTATTATTAAAATGATGACAACTCTGGAGGCTGCCGAAGAATTAAAGATTATTCGGGAACTTCAGGAAGAAAATGTCAATGGAATGGCAGTGTTTCCTTTGGATCATCCACAAATAGTAACTGTTTTAAATGATTTAATCGAAATCGGCACAGCAGTATTAACCTTTAATTCAAAAGCTGATGCCGTACATGACTTATGCTTTATTGGTCAAAATCATTATAAAGGCGGACGGACCGCCGCCGGATTAATGGGGAAAATTCTGCCTTCTGACAGCAATATAGGCGTAATTATCAGTACTCCAAATCTCTCCTGCCACCAGGAGCGTCTAAAAGGCTTCCAGGAAAAGCTGGAAGAAAGTTATCCCAATATACATATACTAGAAGTCCAATCCAATCAGGACCGTAAGGACGATGCCTTTAAAATAACGCTTGAATACTGCAACAAGTATCCTGAGCTTGCAGGAATATATATCACCGGAGGCGGGGTCGCCGGTGTGGGCAGCGCTTTGGAAATAGCAGAGAAAACCACATCTATACGTGTAATCTGCCACGACCTTATCCCAGACTCCATCTCCCTTCTGAAATCCGGTGTAGTCGATTTCGTTCTCGGGCAGGAGCCCACTCTTCAAGGGTATCAAATTGTAAAGACATTGTTTGAATATTTAGTGAAAGATATTAAACCGCAAAAATTGATTGATATTCCCGTTACCATATCAATTAATGAGTCCTTGTAGACAAATAGGGACAGGGCAAACTGCAATCCGGGACGTAGTAAAACTAGTTTTACTACGTCCCGGATTGCAGTTTGCCCTGTCCCTATTAGATATTTCAGCAGATTTCTGCTCCCGCCGGTATATCCTTCTCCGGCGTCATAAGCGCCAGATTCCCATCTGCATCTTCTGCGCACAAAAGCATTCCTTCTGACAAAACTCCCGCAAGTTTTGCAGGTTTTAAGTTCACAAGCACCATAACCTTTTTGCCAACCATATCTTCCGGCGTATAGTATGCCTTAATTCCAGACACGATCTGTTTTACCTGGCTTCCAATCTTAACCTGTGAACAGAGAAGCTTCTTTGACTTCTTCACCTCTTCGCAGGCAATGATCTCCCCTACCTGAAACTGCATTTTTCCAAATTCTTCAAAGGTAATCTCCGGCTTTGCTTCTATATCAATAACTTCCTCTTCTTTAACATCTGTGCTCCCGTCTTCCAACGTCGGATGCAGCTCTTCTACCCTTTTAAGCACCTCCTCAATATCCAGCCTTGCAAAAAGAATTTCTGGCCTTTCTGCTACTTTTCCATCTCCAATCTGTTCCAGAATCTTCCGGGACGTCTCCGGCATAAACGGCTCTAAAAGCCTTGCGCCTGCTTTAATGCTTTCCTGCAGATTATAAAGCACTGTTTCCAGGCGGTCTTTGTTCTTATCATCCTTTGCCAGCACCCAGGGGGTTGTCTCGTCAATGTATTTATTACAGCGCTTAAACAGGTTAAATATCTCAGTAATCGCATCCGCCACACGAAGTCCGTCCATCTTCTCGTCCACAGCCTTCGGCGTATTAGCAGCTACCGCTTTAAGATCCGCATCCACTTCCCCGGCTGCTCCCTTATCTGTTACTGCGCCGCCAAAATATTTATTTGTCATGGAAATCGTTCTGTTAACCAAATTTCCCAGTGTATTTGCAAGGTCCGCATTCATTCGCTCCACCATAAGTTCCCAGGTAATTGTACCGTCATTGTCAAAAGGCATCTCATGCAGTACAAAATACCGCACTGCATCTACTCCAAAGAAATCCACCAGCTCATCCGCATAGAGCACATTTCCCTTGGACTTGCTCATCTTTCCGTCGCCCTGAAGCAGCCACGGGTGGCCGAATACCTGCTTCGGAAGGGGAAGTCCCAGCGCCATCAAAAAAATCGGCCAGTAAATCGTATGGAAACGGATAATGTCTTTTCCTATCAGATGTAAATCTGCCGGCCAGTTCTTCTTAAACTGCTCCGAACTTTCACCGCCGCACTCATAGCCGATTCCTGTTATATAGTTTGTCAGCGCATCCAGCCACACATACACCACATGTCTGTCATCAAAATCTACCGGAATTCCCCATTTAAAGGAGGTTCTTGACACGCACAGATCCTGAAGTCCCGGCAGAAGAAAATTATTCATCATCTCATTTTTCCTTGATACCGGCTGGATAAACTCCGGGTGGGCGTTAATATGCTCAATCAGGCGGTCTGCGTATTTACTCATCTTAAAGAAATACGCTTCCTCCTTCGCCGGCTTCACCTCCCGCCCGCAGTCCGGACATTTGCCGTCTACAAGCTGCGATTCCGTCCAGAAGGACTCACACGGCGTACAGTAAAGTCCCTCATAGGCCCCCTTGTAAATGTCTCCCTGCTCGTACAGCTTCTTAAAAATCCTCTGCACCTGCTTCTCATGATAAGCATCCGTTGTGCGGATAAATTTATCATAGGAGGTATCCATAAGATCCCAGATACGTCGGATTTCCCCTGCCACATCATCTACAAATGCCTTGGGCGTTGTGCCGGCCTCCTCTGCCTTTAATTCAATCTTCTGTCCATGCTCATCTGTGCCGGTCTGAAAAAACACGTCATATCCCTGGCTTCTTTTGTACCTTGCTATTGCATCCGCAAGAATAATCTCATACGTGTTCCCAATATGCGGTTTTCCTGATGTATAGGTAATCGCTGTTGTAATGTAATACTTTTGCTTTTCCATTGTACATCCTCTCCCTTCTGCAAACTTTATAAATATGGTTTTTATGATATAGAAAACACACTTCCCTATATCATAAAAAAACTCTGATCCTTCCATTTCGAAAGAATCAGAGAAGACGAGTAAATCCCGTGTTACCACTTCTATTCGCCCATGCCTCACGGCAGAAGCCTTCGCAGGTGTCAGATAAACACCTTCCGCTGTAAAGGGCGGTCCCTTTGCATGCTTACAGCATTGCTCACATCCACCGCTCAGAAGCCATCTTCCGTCTGCTTCCTGTCCGTCCCTCTCAGCATATCCAGGACTTCTCTGTAGAACCTCCACAAACCTACTCTCTCCGTCATTGCGTTTTCCTATTTGTTTCTGTAATGAATCGTAGCATACTCTTAATGAATATGTCAAGACAGAATAGCATAAATATTTTAGTCCAATCTATCACTTAAAAATCGTGCCGCATCCATTGCTCCCATGTAATTTCTTTCGCATCTGCAGGAATCTCACACATTGGTTCGCATCCATCTCCAGTCTGATAGTCTCTTATTATTTCTATACCGCTGGTATCCTGCGATAGCATGCTTTCCATCATACCGTCAAAACTATAATAGTCTCCGTAAAGCTCTTTTACCCACTGAACTGCCTCTTCTTCACTTTCACCGTTTTTCAGAGAACTCTTAAGCTGACTGAGCATATCATTCAACTCATACGGCAGCTCCGGCCCGTCCGAGCTTGAGACAATCTCTACACTACGCAGAAGCTTATGGTCATCGCTGGAAAGATAATAGGTTATATGTTTGTTTGCCGGCTCGCTCATCCTACTTTCAATCTCCGCATTTACAACTCCCACATATGCATCTATAAGCTCGTCCAAACGAAAATCGCTCAAAAGACGAATCTCCTCTTCTGACCATCCACGCTCCTCCAGAACAGATTCCCTCGTAAATTTTTCTCCGCTTTTCATTATAGTTTCATAGGAAATATCAATTTTTACTGCTTTTATTCCATTGATTTCTTCTTCCTCCTGTGTCGCAGTAATATTTGAAACCTCCTTCTCATCATCGCTTTCAAAAAGAGGCTTTGACTCTTTTTTCATATATTCAGAATAGGATTCTTCATCTGTCATAGACGGATCTATCATAACCTTCAAATTGTCATATGTATCTTCACCTGTACGCTGGGTTTTAAATATATAGTCCTTCTCTCCCTCTTGAATCCGGATTTTCACTTTATCTGTTCCCTCTGCATCTTCGCTATTATAATGCTCCACCATCATCCACTGCTGTTTCCCAGTATCAAACGTGTTAAATTCACTCTGGCTTCCATTATACTTTGTGTCAACGAACCCGCGAATATCCGAAGACTTATACTCTTCCCACGCTTCCTCGATCCATGTAATGTATTCTTCCCCTTCAGCCTCCTGCTTCTCTTCTTCTGTTTCCTCAATCTCAGCTTTTGTTCCTTCTTCCTTTTTTTCACCAGAATCTCCGCTGCAGCCTGTTGCCCCGAGCATCACAAAACACAAAAGTACCGTCAGCAATCTTCTCCTCATTTTCTCTCTTACCTTTCTCATATATTTTTTATAATATATTCCATACAAAATACCAGGGAGGCACTGCTGACGCCTCCCTATTTTATGCTGTTAATTCTGTAACAACAAACATAATATTCATTTTGTACTAATTTGTAATTGTCTTCTCTGTCTCTTTGTCAAATACGTGAATCTTGTTAGCATCAAGAGCAAACTTAACTGTATCGCCTGTCCTTGCTTTTGTTGTAGGCTCAACCCTTGCTGTCATGTTAGCGCCTTCATAATCAAAGTATAAGAATACTTCTGCACCAAGCATTTCGTATACACGAATCTTAGCTTCAATAACTGTCTCCGGTGACTTAGCAAGGAAATCAGGCTCATCGTGTACATCCTCCGGACGAATACCAAGAACAACTGTCTTTCCGTCATACTTGCCGTCAATAAGCTTTTTAGCTTTATCAGGAGCAAGCTTAATCTCTGAAGGTCCAGCTACAAGATATACATCATTTCCTTTTACTTTACATGTTGCATCAACAAAGTTCATCTGCGGTGAACCGATAAATCCTGCTACAAACAGGTTGCACGGACTATCATATAAAGTCTGCGGAGTATCTACCTGCTGAACGATACCGGCATTCATAACTACAATTCTTGTACCCAGTGTCATAGCCTCTGTCTGATCATGTGTTACATAGATAATCGTTGTGCCAAGTCTCTGATGTAATCTGGAAATCTCAACACGCATCTGTCCACGAAGCTTAGCGTCCAGGTTTGAAAGAGGCTCATCCATAAGGAATACCTTCGGGCTTCTTACGATTGCACGTCCCATGGCAACACGCTGTCTCTGACCACCGGAAAGAGCCTTCGGCTTACGATCTAACAAAGCTTCCAGGTCAAGAATCCTTGCAGCCTCGCGAACCATCTTGTCAATCTCATCCTTCGGTACTTTTCTTAATTTAAGACCAAATGCCATGTTATCATATACTGTCATGTGCGGATACAGAGCATAGTTCTGAAATACCATTGCGATATCTCTGTCCTTAGGTTCAACATCATTAACCAGCTTGTCACCGATATATAATTCTCCTGAAGAAATATCCTCAAGACCAGCAACCATACGAAGTGTTGTAGATTTACCACATCCTGAAGGTCCTACGAAAATGATGAATTCTTTATCAGCAATTTCCAAATTGAAATCCTTAACTGCCTCAAATCCATTTGGGTATTTCTTCTGAATGTGTTTTAAAGATAAACTTGCCATTTTTAAATTCCCTCCTAAAAATTATGTACTGATTTTTCCGCAACGTTTCTCACGTCCTGATAAGAAGTATATAAAAAAAAAGTATTTTCGGGTATACCCAAGTTGAACAATCTTTCAAAATAATTTTATACAAGTTGAACAATTCCCCCAAAAATCGTATTATTTATCCGCAAGAAGCTCTTTGTAAACCTCTCTTTTACTGATACCGCGATTCTTTGCTACGCATTTCATTGCTTCCTTCCCCTTAATTCCCTTTTCTTCATAATGCTGCATATGTTCCCTAATGCTCATGGCTTCCCATAGGGCTATTTCCTCAGCCTCTATTTCCTTTCGGCTCTTTCCCTCAACAACAAGCACGCATTCTCCTTTTGGCTCATGCCCTTCATAATAGGTAACCGCCTCTTTAAGAGTAGCCGAAAATACTGCCTCATGCTTCTTTGTAAGCTCGCGGCATACCCGCACTTTACGTTCTCCCAGAGCTTCTAGCAAAAGCTTCAGGGTCTTTACAAGCCTGTGAGGGGCTTCATACAGCACAAGCGTCCTTGTCTCTTTCTTAAGCTCCTCAAGTACTGCCTGATGTTCCTTTTTGTCTGTTGGAAGAAACGCCTCAAATGCAAATCTTCTTGTAGGCAGTCCCGATATGGTCAGCGCTGCTATACATGCTGCTGCGCCTGGTACAGCTGTTACTGTAATTCCGGCTTCCCGACACATTCCTACAAGCTCCTCCCCGGGATCTGAAATACCTGGAGTGCCTGCATCTGTGATAAGCGCAATATTCTCCCCTTCAAGAAGCCGTCGGACAAGCTCTTCCCCTTTTTTTATCTTATTATGTTCATGATAGCTGGTCATGGGCGTTTTTATTTCAAAATGGTTCAAAAGCTTAATACTATTGCGAGTATCCTCCGCTGCAATTAAGTCTGCCTCCTTAAGTATCCTGACCGCCCGAAATGTCATATCTTCCAGATTTCCTATAGGAGTTGCACATAAATATAGTATTCCCGGCATAAGAGTCTCTCCTTATCTATTTAAAAGCAAGTACAAGAATGTACCCTCTGAAAAAAATGGTATAGCCTGACAGGCTATACCATTTTTATATTTCCCTGCTATTTAAGCTTAAACTTACTCGTCTGGTTTCTTAAAATTTTCACCTGCTCATAAAGCTCTGAACTAACCGCCGCAGACTCCTGACTGCTTGCTGAATTCGTCTGTACAACTTCAGAAATCTGGCTGATTCCTTCTGTAACCTGTGAAATAGAAGAAGCCTCTCCCTGTACTGCCTTAGCAATTGTTCCAATTGTACTGTTGGAACGGACTACTAGGTCAAGCGTCCTCTTCAATGTCTCAGAAACCTCTCCAACAATCTGGCTTCCTCTCTCAGCCGCCTGGACAGAATTCTCTATCAGTTCCTTTGTTGCCTTTGCCGCCTGGTCAGACTGTGACGCAAGACTGCGCACTTCACTGGATACAACCGCAAAACCTTTGCCTGCTTCGCCTGCACGGGCCGCCTCTACTGCAGCGTTCAAAGCCAAAATATTTGTCTGGAAAGCAATATTCTCAATTGTAGCAATAATCTTTCCAATTTCCTGAGATGCATGGGTAATGTCGTCCATAGCAGCCACCATCTGCTTCATCTGATCACTGCTGATGCTTACTTGTTCGCCTGTCAGGCGGGCATTTTCCTGAGCCTCTGTTGCATCCTTTACATTCTGTGATGCATTCTTGGATAACTCATCCAGTGTTGCATACAGCTGCTCTACCGCGCTGGCCTGCTCCGTCGCTCCCTGTGCCAGCGATTGTGCGCTGCTTGAAAGCTGCTCCGCATTTCCGCTGACCTGTCTTTCAGCCTGATTAATATTAGAAAAGGCGCCGGATATCGTACTTGTAAAGCTGTTAATAGAATCCTCAATAGAACGGAAATCTCCAATAAACGGCTGAGATGTGCTGACCGCAAAATTTCCTTGTGACAGCATTCCCATAATCCGATTAATATCAGCAACATAAAGGTGAATCAAATGCATAGATTCCTTGATCATTGTAGCGAGATCTCCCAGTTCGTTATTGGAATCATACTCAATATCCAGCTCAAGCTGACCATCCTTAATCGGCTTTGTTTGCTCCGTAATCTGAATAATTGGTTTCACAATCTGACCAAGTACATACCAAATCAGGCTGATCATACATGCAAGGACAAGAACAAAACATACTCCGGAAATGACCTGCATTGTGTGAATGGTACTCTGCATCTCCGCATAACATTCCTCACTCTGGGCTGTTCCTCGTGCTACAACTTCGTCCATAAGTCCTACTAATGTTGTAAGGTTAGACTGAATTGTATTCTGATAATATTCCTGGGCCCCTTCCGGATTCGTTTTTAACATATCCAGCACATAGCTTGCTGATTCATGAAGCTCTTTATGAAGAGGTTCGAGCTGATCTCTGAGTGCAAGAATTTCACTGTCATTCGTATCTACTTCGCCGTAAAGCCACTGTCCCAGCACACAAGTAGTAGGATCAATACTTCCAGTAAATTCAGCTCCCGCATACAGTGCATTGCTTAACCCGCCTGACCATTTATAATGTGCAGCCTCTGCGCTTTGAATCTTCGCCAGCAATTGATTTGCTCCGCTGCTGCTTTTCTCCGTATCCTTAATTGCAAAAATATTAATACTGATCAAAATGCTGTAAGCAAGTACGGAAATAAGAGCTGCAATTACCCGTATTCCTACCATTGTTTTTATACTTTTCCGCATAACTCTGTGTCCCCTCTTTCATTTGTCATTGTAATTGTTTTAGTTGTACCGCCTGATACGTAGGCCTCGCCGCATTCCGGACAGATTGCAGTATTCACAGTTACTGACTGGCTGACCACCTTTCGATCCTCACGCTCTGCCTTTGCCTGTTCACGGGAAACATGTTCCATCTCATGCCCGCGTACCGCTGACGCTGCCTGCTCTGGTGCAATGTGCGTCGGCGTTTTATAAGAAACCCCGGCATCATCCGAGCCATCCTGATACTTACGTCTTTCACAGGTCTGACACTCCTCTTCCCCCTGCGGTTTCTGAATGTCATCACTATATTGAATTCTCATACGAACCGCAAACTCTGCCGGATCCATCCCTTTTCGCAGAAATGGGATTGCTCTGCTGATGCCATTTGTGCCGTTGGCATTCACCCTTCCCACAGGACTTACCGGTTCCACAGGAGCGCCTGGATTAGACATGCGCTGGGAAGCTCTGACGCTGCCTGCTGCAATCGTACTGCCTGCCCGCTGTGCCGCCTGCAGCTGCATTGCTTTCGACACTCTGGATGTCTGTATAGAACCAGAATACCGATAATTATTTATATAAGAACCTATTCCTGAGATTCCCCCAAGCATGCTTACGCCCCCTTCACTGCCGCATCATTATAGCATTCCTTAAGCCGACTCTTTATTCCCTACAACATTTTCCCAGATGTCGTTTACTTCTTCTACACAAACCATATACATCTGCGCTAATTCACTTGTCCGTATTCCCAGTTCCTCAGCGATTACCTTTATTTCACTCCACTCTGCCCGCTCATAGCAAAGAAGCAAATCATACAATTTTCCTGCTTTGCCTTTGTGGGACACCAGAGCTTCCTTTACTTCTTCTACAATCGGGATTTCTGCCAGAATCTCTTCCATAGAAGCGTCGATCATATATTCCAATGTAGAGAACATACCCAAAAGGTATGCGTCTGTACTATTAATAACAAAGTTCTTCATACGCTTTACAAGCCCGGATGCAAAATTTGCACGCATGAAAGAAGTTTTTAAAAGCTCCTCAGAGGCGCTGTCTTCATTTGCTTCAAAGCTAAGCAGATAAATCCACTGCTTAAGCTGGCTGATACCTACACGCACCATGGCCTGATGAACAGACGTTGTCTCGTGATGCACTGCAAAATATGCTGAATTAGCCATTTTAAGAAGCGCATATGTCAAAGAAGCATCCCTGCTCACGATCTGCGCCAGTTCTTCTATATCCGGCTCATCCTTTGTGATCTCTATGATAAGCTGATACAGATTCCCCTGCATAAAATCCATTTTGCTCGTCTTTGTTGTCATCGTAGTAGAGATATAATTGCCCTCAACATAATCTACATTTAGTTCTTTCGCGTAATTGTATACCTCCTGCGTGTTTACGCCTGTCGCAATGAACTCCTTTTGGAACCCGTGGGCCATCTCTACTACATTGGCGACAGAACGCTTCTGGGTGTCATCCATCTTATTTGAAATGTCTACCTTAATATAATCTACGTATTCCAGCATACTGAAATATTTCGGTGTGAACTGGAAGTCATCAATTGCAAAACTGTATCCCTCATCCTTATACTTGCTGATTATAATCTCTGCAAGGGAATGAACCACAATACTGTCATCGATCTGAATTACAACCTTATCCCTGTCAAAAATCTTAGGCGTATTCCTAAACAAAAGGGTTGGAGTAAAACTCATGAAAGTTTTCCTCTCCTTAAATATTTGGTCGGAATTCTCCGACAAAAATGATATCATTGCATTTGCCGCCACACTGTCTGTACTTGGATTGTACAGGCTGTCTTTATCTGTCTGGATTAGAAGTTCATATCCAACTATCGAATCTGTACGCAAATCTTTAATTGCCTGTCTTACTACACAATTATCCATTTACAATCCCCTCTCCTCCAAAAGCCTATCCATAACCTGTACAAGGCGGCCAATCTCCGGCTTAGACAATTGTTCGTCAGCCCCAAGCTGTTCTCCTTTAATTCTCATTTCCCTGTTTATCAGAGATGAGAAAATAATAACCGGAAGCTTTTTCATCTTTTCATCATCCTTCACGAGCTTTGTAAGGCGGTGTCCGTCCATCTCCGGCATCTCAATATCCGTAATAAGAAGCGCCGCTTTATCATCAAAATCACTGTCGTCACGAATACCCGCCAGATAATCCCATGCTTCCTTTCCATTATTAAAGTTAATAACATTCGAATACCCGGCACGGAAAAGAGAGTCCATAATCATCTTGGTTAGAAGCATGGAATCTTCTGCAAGAACAATCTTTTCCTTTCTCTCATATCTGTCGCCAAGCTTTTCAACCTCATTAATCTGAATAGATGTCTCCGGCGCAATATCTGCTACAATCTTCTCAAAGTCCAGTATTGTAACAAGGTTCTTGCCGCACTGGGCAATACCGGTCGCCACCCCATCGTCGCCGCTTGTAAGCGTTTTATCCGGCTTCTGAATATCTTCCCAGGATATCCTGCTGATCCCCACCACTGTATGTACACGGAACGCAATATTCATCTTATTAAAGTTGGTGATAATAAAAAGATCACGCTCCATCTCCTCACGGCCTTCTCCGGTAAGATACTTGGGCAGATTAATTACGGTCAAAAGAGTTTCACGCGGCTTAAAAATCCCTTCAACCGCACTGTGAGAATGCGGTATCGGCTTTACTTTATCCGCCATCATAATTTCCCGTACCTTCGCCACATTGATTCCATACAATTCCCCAAAAATGGTAAACTGCATAATCTCAATCTCATTTGTTCCCGATTCCAATAAAATCTCTGTATCAGCCATAACCACTTTCTCCTTTATGTTCTATGATATTATTATCGGCATAATTGTACCTTAACATAAGCTCTTTATCCTTAGAGCGTACGCTCCGGCTTTCCTGCTGAACGAATGGATACCTTCCCTGTCGCCACATCAAGGGACATCGTTCTTGCATAGTTTGCACCCGTATCCTCACTCGATACCCGCAGACCTTCCGCCATCAGCGCCCTTTTTACATTCTGGGCATTACGCTCTCCGATATTCCCCAAGCCCCCAGGCCCTTTCATCTCAAACATCTTAGCGCCGCCTGCAATCTTGCATACCAGTCTACCCTTCATCGCTCCGAAAGCCTGCAGCTTTCTGAGTGTTTCCCTGACTCCGGAGTCTGCATATTTGAATACGTTACTGTCCGCCATGTTTTTTTCCGGAAGCATAATGTGAAGAAGTGCCCCCAGCTTAATCATGGGGTCATAAAATGCAACCCCAATGCACGATCCCAAAGCGTAAGTAATCAGCTCACCCTCCTGTCTTGCTATCTTCATATCTGCAATACCGACCGATATCTTTTTGGCCATTACGAATCAACTCCCAGCTTTTTCATAAGAATATTTAATGATTTTACATCAGGCAGAAGTAGCATTCCACTCTTTAATGCTTTTCCATCGATATCAAATTCACCTGTTACCATCATAATTCTGTCTGAATGCTGTCCCATCATTGCCATTGGAAGGCTCATAATCCCTCCCAGCATATTAACCGCGAGCTGCGGGACTGACAACTCGACCGACACTCCTGTCAGCGCAGACAGGGCGTTAATATATGAAGAAATTACAATATTTCCAATCTCTGTCAACACAGAAGTGTCAATTTCATCAAGCTCCATAAGAGAAATCTGTGTCTTACCGAGCATCCTGAATACTACCTCGTCCGTAAATTCTTCAGGTGCAGTAAACAGCATGATTCCCTGCACCTCGCCAGTCATCTCAACCATTACGGCAGCGACAATTTCTTCCGGATCCCCAAGCTTTGCCAACGCTTCATTGAATTCCAGTATTTCTACTCTTGGAACCAGCATATTGACCTTGGCGCTTAGGAGGCTGGAAAGTGCTGTTGCCGCATTACCTCCTCCAATGCTCCCAATTTCCTTGAGAATGTCCATCTCCATCTCATTCATCTCTTCATATCTGCTTATTGCCATACTCCACCTCTCTATTGTCTTAACGTATTAATCGTACTCATGATTTCATCTGAGGTTGTAACCATCCGAAGTGCGAGAGAATAGGCTCTCTGGGCTTCAATCGTACGAGTAATCTCTTCGGCTGTATCTACTCCGGACATTTCCAGTGTATGGTCAACCATCTTGGCTCCCGGGATCAGATAAGGATCGCCATTTTTAGCTATGGGCGAAAACTCGTTGTCACCTACACTCAGCATTCCATCCAAAATATCAAATCCATATACGCCAATATCTGCGCCCAATTCCCCATCTGTTACAAGAATTGGATTCTGATTCCGATCCAGTACAAAATTTCCGGTATCATTTACAAGATAAAATTCTGTCCCGCGCTGGGACAGGCTAAAATGTCCATTTCTCGTATAAGTAATGTCCCCTGTAATCGGACTCCTCAGCATAAAAAAGCCATCCTCTACAATTGCATAGTCATACTCACCCTGGGTTGTTACAAATCCGCTGGGGTCAAATTTCGTATCCGTTTTCTCTACTACAATACCGACCCCCGATTTCAGCGGCGTATCCTCCCCCCTATAATTATTCAAATTATAATACATCAGGTCTGAAAATACAGCTGATTTAGACTTATATCCGTAATTGTTTACATTTGCAAAGTTATTTGCAACCACATCAAGCTTCCTCTGCTCCTCCATTGCTCCCCTTGCCGCGGTATAAAATGATGTATACATAATTCATTCCCTCCCTTTTATTCTTACGTTGCAGAAGCCAGACCTGCAATTTTTCCGATAAGCTGGTCATACATTTTAAGAATCTGAGCAGAGCCCTGAAGTACGCGCTGTCCGCTCATCATACGAGTCATCTCCTCTGCCATTGAAGCATTGGAGTATTCCGTATAGCGCTGATTCACCTTCGCATTTTCTGCAGCCTGGGGCTGTCCTGCCGCCTCAAATACTCCTGATGTTATCTTCGTAAGCTGGTCATAATTCTCAAAATCCACAACCCGAAGTCTTCCAAAGCTCTGGTATCCATCCTCTGTAGTAATGTTCCCCTGCTTATCAATTCCAACCTTGTCTGTGGTAAGCTGAATCGGTCCTCCGTCTTCTCCCAGTACGCGCCCGACCCCCGGAAGCACAAGATAACGCTCATCATCCAAATTAAAAGAGCCGTTCCTTGTATAGACAACGCCGTTATTATTCGTCTGAATTGCAAAGAACCCATTTCCTGTAAGTCCTACATCCAGCGCCCCGCCCGTTTCTCTAAGGCCTCCCTCAGCATAATTCGTCACACGCTCCGCAGCAATGTTCATCCGTGATACGGTTCCTACCGCAGTTTTTCCCTGCTGGTCATAACGGTAAATCATCTCATCCCGAAAGGTACTTTCTATCAGCTTGTCGGCTTTATATCCCGGGGTGGATACATTCGCCATATTATTACTGATGACGTTCATATTCCGGTTCTGTGTTATCATATTAGAAGCTAAATCATAATATCCCTGAAACATCCCTTTTCTCCCTTTCTTCATTAAAATTTTCCATGTGCTTCCTTAATTTTCTGATTGCATTTGAGTGAATCTGAGAAACCCGAGGTTCGCTTACTGATAGTACATCCGCTATCTGCCTCATATTCAGCTCTTCTATATAATATAGAGAAACTACAATCTGTTCATTCTCTTTCAGAGTATTAATCCCCTCTGCAAGAATCTCTGTGAGCTCCTTTTTCAGCAGCTGCTCTTCCGGCTGCTCATGATTCTCCTGCTGTGCCGACACTCTTGCACCGATTTCATTTCCCTGTGCCTCTGCCAGCACCATATCAAGAGAAAGAATATTAAAAAGCGCCGCTTTACGCATTGTCTCATGATATTTCTCGGTTGTAATGTCCAGATATTCCGTCACCTCCTGAACAGAAGGATAATATCCAAGTTTATTATATAACGTTGTCACCGCATCTTCAATATTTCTTGTACTCTTTCTTGTACTTCTTGGCACCCAATCCTGCTT
>CAOJQZ010000010.1 GCA_948441955.1 uncultured Lachnospiraceae bacterium
TACAATTTTCCATGCCGGCAGTATTTTCATCATAACAAAGATGGAAAGTATGGATACTGCGAACATAACGGCAACCGGAACAATAAGGCTTAACAGGTCTTTTAAGGAGATAGAGGCCAGTGAAGGAATTACCGCGGCAAATACCACCATATTAATGAATCCTTTCAGCTTACCCTTTTCAAGAATATCCTCCGGCACAATTCCCAGCCATGTAACGACTACACCGATAATAAGACATACGATGGAGTAATTCAGGTGTACAATCTCTGAAAGCTTAAGACCAATCAGAGAGAAAAATGCAGTTAAGAAGATGCATACGTTTGTGGAGTAATACTTCTCGTATTTCTTTGCAAATTTCATCGGCTTTGGAGTTTCACTCTCCGCAGTTTCTTTTTTTGTTTCTTCCTCTAAGCTTATTCCTTTTGCTTTCGCGTCGCGGTATTCTGTAAGCAGGCGGTTCGCCTCCTGCAGTGCGGCGTGGGAAGCAATAGGAGTGCCTACGAACTTCTGAATGGCAAATACTACTGTAGCTGTGGCCGCCGCAAGGGTAAGGCCCTTTTCCATAGCGGCCTGCGTCATAATTGTGGTTGCAGGCAGGGCACCGTTAATTACCGGTATGCTGGCAAGCACAGTGCTCTTTCCCAGGAAAGGAATGCATACCGATACGCCGATAATAACGGCGATAATGCCAAGCCATGCAGTTAATACAGTACGCCACTCATCAATGAACTGACGGAGATTCAGCATGGTTCCCATGCTGAACATAATCATTGGAACACTCCAGCTGGCAGCAGCAGTCATTCCTGCGCGCTCGATAATATCTGACGGAATTACCTTTGTAACAAAAAGAATCAGGAATAAAAGTAAAGTAACAAATACTGCAGAAATTTTTGCTTTTGTAACGTTTGCAATCAGATCTCCAATTGTAAATAAAATTAAAACTACACTGAACCATAATACCATTTCAGCCATAATGTTTCTCCTCTCGTGTGTACTATAGATATTTTTCAAACCATTTTATAATTGTTTCTACCCTTACAATTCTGTGAGAAGGCTTTCCGCTTCTGGAGAGGGAGTGGGCGTCTCCGTGGAACAGGTACATTTCCGTTTCAGCGCCGGCCTGCTTTATGGCGGTAAACATCTGAAAGGCTTCTCCCATAAAGCAGCGGTAATCCTTGTCACTGTGCAGAAACAGGGTAGGCGTTGTTACATTTTTTGCATATTTAAGGGGAGAATGCTCCCATAGGATCTCCTCATCCTTCCAGGGCGTGCAGTCGCCGCAGGCCTGCTTCATGACTCTCTCTCCCAGATCGCTTATCAGGGCAGTGGTTACCAGATTGCTGATGCTGCGCTGGCTGACTGCCGCACGGAAACGGCCGGTGTGCCCGATAATCCAGTTGGTCATATATCCGCCGTAGCTTCCGCCGGTTACGCCCAGGCGGGCTTTGTCCAGATTCGGATATCTGCGCAGACATTCATCTGTAAATTCCATGAGATGGTCATAGTCTGTCCGGCCCCACTGTCTGACCATTTCCAAAAAGCGTTCACCGTATCCGTCGCTCCCGTGAGGATTGCAGTAAAATACATACATGCCCTTGGCAGCAATGCATTGGAACAAGTGCATGTGGGTTTTGCTGTATGCCCATTTCGGGCCTCCGTGGATATAGAGGACTCCTGGATATTTTCTGGAACCGTCAAAATCGGCGGGAGGAATGATATAGCCCTCTACGGTCTCACCGTTCTTTGCGGTAAAGCTTATGAATTCCGGCATGGAAATTTTATGTGTGCTAAGGTATTTTCCGGAAAAATCAGTAAGCTTTGTTTTTTCGCCTGTTGCTATGTGTATCCGGTAGATTTCCGGCAGATCATGGTTTTCAAGGACGACCCCGTAACAATAATCCCCATATGTATCAAAGGAGGTCAGGGCGTCCACAAGAGTAATCTGACGGATTTCTCCGGTCTGTCCGTCCACTTCGTCCAAGGCTGTATATGTGCCCTTAAGACGGATGGCAGTCATATTGTTTCCGGAAATCTTTACGGTCTGTCCTCCGCCGTAGGCAGTATCTACATCTATCAAAGAGGAATACATGCCGTCCGGAGATGAGATTCTGCGAAGATCCCGATTTCCGGGATTTAACAGATACAGATCGTGATTCTGGGTTGCAGAACGATCCAAAAGGGATGCATGAAGAAGAATCTGACCGCAGTCCAGCCATCTGGCAATGCTGATCTGGTATTTTCCGCCGCCAATTACTTCATCAGTCTGTCCATTTTCTATATTATAAATATAAAGACTGTGAAATAAGGAACGGCAGTCCGAATAATCCTCTCCATAATAAAGAATGTATTTTTTGTCCGGGCTGATATCCCAGCCTGCAGTCTCATAGTATTTCCCTGTAATATAGCGGATATCCCCTGATGTTTCGTCAAAGATGCCGAGACGTGTACGTCTTGTGGAGGTAAAATTTTCTCCGTTTCTGATGAACGGCACGTCTGTAAAGCTCCAGTAATCCACGCCTTCCGCGGCGCGGTCCTCCTGTACTGTGTGGGAACCGGCAGGGCGCTTTGCATTAATCATCCATTTAGACAGGCTGAGCGCTGACGGAAGCTCGGACTGTACCGGAATGGAAAAGAGCTTTTCAATGCTCTCATTTTCCAGAGAAAGCTTATATATGCAGTTCTCTCCCTTTGATGATGAAGTGTACTGGAAAATAAGCTCCTTCTCATTCAGCCAGCGGAAGGCTTTGATATCACCGCTTCTGGTAAGCCTTCGATAGGTTCCGTCAGGGTTCAGAAGGCAGATATCATGCCGGTAGCCGTCGCTTTCAGCATCCATTTCCGAAAGCAGGAAAGCTAAGGCTCCACCTTCAGGAGCACAGCAGATGTCATGGGGAAATTGATATTCATATAAATCATTTGCCGTAACGAATTTGTTTTCCATCCTTTATCCCTCCTTCTTTACATAGGTCTGGAACCAATCAGCCATTTCCTCCAGACGTTTCAGCCGCTGTTTTGGACGTCCCGAACGGGAAAGCTCGTGGTTTTCACCCTGAAAAAGGCAGAGCTTTGCAGGGCAGCCGTGCATTTTCAGCGCCGCAAACATCTGAAATGCCTCCTGCATATAGCAGCGGTAATCACTGTCGCCGTGAATAAAGAGGGTAGGCGTCGTGCATTTGTCTGCATACTTAAGTGGAGACTGCTTCCACTGAAGTTCATGGTCTTCCATATGGGAGGCGCCGGTCTGCCCTTTACAGAAGTAATAGCCGATATCGGTGGTTCCTTCCATGCCGGTCCAGTTTGCAATAGAACGCTGGGAGCATGCGGCCAAAAACCGATTCGTGTGCCCAATGATCCAGTTGGTCATAAAGCCGCCGTAGCTGCCGCCCTCTACTGCAAGGCGTCCCCGGTCAATGGCGGGGTATTTGTCAAGCACAGCATCCGTGAATTCCATAAAGTCCGTAAAATCAATATCACCGAAACGCTTCCGAATATCGCCGAATTCATTTCCCCGCCCTTCTGCGCCCCGGGGATTGCAGAAGAAAACAAAATACCCCTGTCCTGCAAACAGCTGCATCTGGTGCATGAATACCGGGCCGTAGGTGAGTCTTGGTCCTCCGTGGATGGCCAGTATTCCAGGGTATTTTTTATCAGGCGAATAATTTACCGGTTTTAGCACATATCCCTGTATGGAATAAGGACCGCTCCCGTGAGACTCGATATATTCCGGTATGGATATTTCATATTCTTCCTGTATAAAATCATTGAGATGTGTCTGCTGCTTTAAGGTATTCTCCTCAAGCATGTACAGTTCAGGAAGAAGGAGGCCGCAGGAAGCAGCACATACAAGACGGCCGTTTTTGACATCCAGAAAATCCACGGAGCCTTCTTTGGTTATCCGGGTTTGTTCTCCGGTAAGAAGATTCAGCCTTTCAATGATACCCTCCATGTCTACTGTTGAGGTATAGTACAGGTAATCTCCGTCAACAGCCGTAGTCTGTCCGGATCCGGGCTTCACATCGGAGGTTATGGTATTTCCGATACAGTGGTGCTGATGTTCTGACAGGAGGCGGAGTTCTGCTGTCTCTATGTCAATAGAATAAAAGTCTCCGTTTTCACCGTTTCCATAAGATGCGCCGTCTGTCAGATTCAGAATGACTTGATTCTGATAAATATCGAAGCTTTTCACTAAAAAGCGCTCCGGTTCAAGAAGACAGGCATGGCGCTTCTTTTCTATATCATAGATATATACGCCGTTTTTCAGGCTTTTTATATCCGTGAAGGTCTGACCGACATACAATATTTTTCCGGCAGATACTTTCATGCCTGCAGTATGAAACAGAGGTTCAGTAAGAATGTCAAGCTGTCCGGTTCTGCTGTTAAACAGACAGACACGTTTTCTTTTTCGGTTTACGAAGCCGGCGCCGTTCAGCGTAAAGGGAATTTCCCGGATATGCTCATAGCCTCTGTTTCTGTAAGCGTTAAGCTGCTTTTCATATTCCTCCTTCGTAAGCCCTTCCTGGCAGGGCGCATCCAAATCAAAGGAGGAGGTCAGCGCGTATACATCCTTTCCGGCAGGAAGGATTCTGTCGGCCCTCAAAGGAAGAGAAACCTCTTCACGGATTGTGTCACTGTCTGTATCAAGGATAGAGTAACCGGAGGCTGTAGGGAAGAGAATGCTTTTTTCATCTTCCCAGCAATAGGAAGCAACAGACTTAGCGGAAGTCATTTGCCGGATGCCGCCGGATTTGTTGTCCAGCAGATAGAATGTGTTCTGGTAGCTGTTGCTCTTAATATCGGCTTTTTTTACAAAAAAAGCAGTGAAAGCTCCGTTCGGTGACAGCTGCGGATCATTTATGAATTTAAAATCCAGAAATGAGTCACAGGTAAAGCTCTTTTTCATATAAAATCTCCTTTCTTAATTTTTAATATTAAATAAAAAATTTTTTATTTTTCTTTTTTATAGGAAGCCTAAGGCTTCCTTATATCAGAATTATTTAAATTTTACAATTACACCGCTGATGTGTTCCTTTAATTTGTCCAGTGCTTCTGTTTTCCTCCGTCCGGCAATATATTCTACCAAAAGCCGGTGATCTTTGATGGTACCTTTAAAATCCCGTTCTTTAAAGGGGCGGGTAAGATAGCTTACTACAATGAACCGGCCTTGTACGCCGGTATATAACTCCTGAAGGATTTCATTGCCGGTGCCATTCAGAATCATTTTATGAAAATGCAGGTCAGCCATAGCAAGTTCTACGGTTTTATTTTCCATAAGATACTGCTCACATTGTTTTGCGGCGTTTTGTATCAGCTCAAGACGCTTTTGAAAAATATCTTCGTTCTGTTCTGCGAAAAGCTGCTTCAGGCCATAGCTTTCCAACAGAATACGGGCCTCGCAGATTTGCTTTACTGTGTCGTATTCATATTCCGGCACATAGACGCGCCCATTTGTCATGATAGTAAGAACCCCGTCTTTATTCAGCATTTTGACAGCCTGTATGATGGGGGTGCGGCTGACTTCAAATTTCTCACATAGATCGTTCAGTAAGATTTTCTGACCGATAGAGTATTCTCCGCGAATCAGGGCCTCAATAATTTTATGGTATAAAATTTCGTCCAGGTTGGATTTTACCCTCACGTAATCAACTCCTGTTTACTTACTTTAAGTCTATTATATCAGTTAAATATAAAATTTCAATAAAAATAAAAAATTTTTTATTTTTTATTGAAATCAAGCTGGAAATAAATTTCTACTTTTGCACCTCCGGTTTTTTCCGAATTTGTGAGTAATATTCTTCCGCCGTGCCCTTCCGCTATGTTTTTTGCAGAAAACAGTCCAATGCCATAATGTGCTCCGCCACTTCTGCTTGCATCATCCATAAAAAACTGTTCCGTTCCATGCAGCAGTGCGTTTTTTGTAAAACCGCTGCCGGTATCCTCTACTATAAAGCTCAATTCTCCACGCTGTTCTTGAACATAAATATTTATAATTCCGCCTTCCGCTGTATGTTCCGCGGCATTTTTAATAATATTCATAACAGCTCTTACAGCCTGGTCATAAACCACGGCTGCTGCTTTGCTGATATAATGTTCTTTCCAATTCATGTTCAGACAGTAAACTTCTGCCAGTCCTAAGGCCTGTTTTTTGATGTCGCCAAGCAGATCCTCTGTTTTTATTTCTTCCGGGCTGTGTGGACAGCCGCTTGCCGAATTTGCGGCTTCTATTAAGGTATGCACATAATTTTGAATTTGCAATGCACTGCTTACTATATAATCGATATGACTTTTTTGTTCTTCCGTCAGGTCTGTTTCGGAAAGAAGCTCTGCATTTCCTCTTACAACAGTGAGCGGTGTTTTTATGTCATGGGCCAGTGCAGAAATTTGGCTGTTTTTTTCTTGCTCTGTCTTCCATTGCTGTTCCAGAGAATCCTTCAATGCAAGCCGCATCTCATCTATGGATGACAGGCAGTCATCAATCTCTTTCACTCCGCAGTAAGATATCTCATATTCAAGATTTTGCTTCCGGATTTTCTCTACTGCATATATGATGGGCTTCATCTTTCGCTTCATCCCTTTTCCAAAGCGTACAGACGGCAGCAAAATAATTACAATTCCTCCCAGAATAGCTATAACCGTTAACATATTTTGTGGTTTTATAAAGTGTTCTCTCAAAAATGCAGACTGATACTGCGGAACCAGGCTGTATTCCAGGACAACATACTCATCCGGACGAGAGATCACCTTATAAAAGTAGTTTCCTGATGCAGTTCCATGATTCGCCGCATTCCATGCAATTTCAAGGGAGTCTTCCGTCATATTTCCACGAAGCAGCTTGCCGTTCATAGAAAAGACGGCATAATGACAAAGAGGCGGTATGATGTCCTCTGTCACTTCTTCTGCATTCTGAATTGCGTCGTAGGCCTCGCTAATCTTTTTTTCTGTATAATTGGCAGGATAAATAACGCATGTGTTTACAAGAATATTGAATGTAAGAATTATACATACACCCAAAGCTGACAGACCTCCAAGCATAACCAACACATATTGCAGAAACAATCCGCTAAGTGAACGGTTTCTTTTTTCTATTTTTCCCATTTATACCCAATCCCCCAAACTGTTTTCACCGGCATATAATTATAGTCCGAGAGCTTTGTCCTTATATTTTTAATGTGAGTCGTGATTGTACTGTCATTGCTCTCGCTGTCAAATCCAAATATCTGCTCCAGAATGTATTCTTTTGAAAAAACCTGCCCGCGATTCCTTGCAAGGAGCTCACAAATTTCATACTCAGACTTTGTGAAGGGAACTTCCTTATCATCAACCATCATCTTTTTTAAAGATGGATAAAAGCAGACTCGTCCGACAACCATTCTGACAGAATGCTCCCGATGCTCCCGTCTTAAATGTGCAGCAATTCTTGCACGCAGCTCCATAACCCCAAAGGGCTTACAGATATAGTCGTCTGCTCCCAGTGATAACCCAGTTACCAAACTGTCTTCTCCCGTTTTTGCCGTGAGAAACAAAACAGGACAGTCCACAAGTTTTCTGATTTTTGAACACAGTACAAACCCGTCTATTTTCGGCATCATAATGTCCAGCAGAATCAAATCATAAAGATGCACCTCTTCCATATTTATTTCAAGGGGGTTATTTATTTTTGTAACCAGATGTCCGTCCTTAGTCAAGATCATTCCTATCATATCAAGAATTGCTTGATCATCATCAACTACTAAAATCTTCGCCATATCTGCCCTCTATTCTGATATACTGCTGCCTTCCCAATGGGAGGTCTCAAATAAATAATATACCATACTCATTACGGTAAATACACAAAATATTGGTACAACAGCCTTCATTTCATCTATTGCTCCCGATTCTCCCAGAGCAATCTGTAAATAAACATACGGTATTCTGCCGGTCCATGAAACGGGGATGTATTTCCAGATAAACGTTCCAAGATTTGTAAGCATCAATGCGCTGACAAGTCCCGAAACAATTCCTGCTCCGATGGATACTCCTTTTCCGAACCGGAAAGCCAGAAGCATTTGCCATATATAAAGTGGAACACTGGCCCACCACATAATCATCGCAGCCGTTATAGATGTTATTATACTTAGGGTACTGCTTCCTAGGATTCTGCAAAAGCCGAGCCAAAATAGTACCGCTGTTAGCAGTACGGCAAACAGGCTGAATACAAGCAGAAGTATTACTTTAGACAGAAACGCCGCCGTCTTTTTTCGTAAAGCAAGCAGATTCTGATACCCTCCGGCATTTTGTTCCTGTTCCGCTGTATTTGCAGTAAATATTCCTATCAGAACAGGAAAGCCCGCTCCAATCGCCTGATAGAAAGCGATTATTTTTACATTTTCATTCCAACCAGAGAAGGAATAATATATTAAAAACAGGCCGCTTGTTATCATCGGGATTAAAATATGTGCAAGTGTAACAGGCCGCCCTTTCGTTTTCAGCAAGTCTGCATGGAGATTTTGTCTAATCATTCCTATTGTACCTCTCTTTTATCAAACCATTTCAAAAATAAAATTGCTGCAAGGACGAACCATATAACAGATAAGCAAATACCTGGAATAACCACTCCCATATCCAATAGCGGATTGCCGGCTTCCGCCGGGAGTCCATTTGGCAATATGTGAAGAAGCGGGCAAAGAATCCGCATAGGGATTGCGGAAACGAAAAAATACCATTTTCCAGTTGGTGCAATAATCGTGCCCCCAACTGTAAGAAACAGGCATATTAGTAATTCTGCAATCATTCCGAAGCGTCCGCTTAAAAATAAAAGTAACGGTATCTCCCACAATTGTGCAACTGTAAGAACAAATACTGCAATTACCGCGCCGCCTGACGGGACACAGGTTGTTAACAAAAATCCGCCTAATAAGGCGCCTGCAAATATAATCATATTTGACACGAAAACTATACATCCTATGTAAATGATTTTACCTGCCATTAATTTTTGTTTACTGATAGAAAGTCCCGTTAGGTTATAGTAATTTGTTTTTTTTTCCTGCATCATAGAAAGATAGCAGATAATGGCGGTCATTCCAGGTAGCAGCAGCGTATACCACCAGTTCCATACACTCTCTGCATATGCATTTGTCATTCCCAAAGTAAGTATAAATGCCAAAACAAATACAATCATTGGAAATGCCCAGATCAGCCGCAGGCTTAAGGAGCTTCTTGCTTTTTGATATTCTGCTTTCACAATATTAAGCATAAGCCTCACCAGCCCTTCTGTTTTTTTTCACAACATTCAGAAAGAGCTCTTCCAGATCCTGTCCCTGCTCCAGCGGTCCTTCGTATCCTAAAATGCCATCTGAAATAATTCCCACATAATCTGCAGTCAATTGTACCTCTGAGAGAATGTGACTGGAAAGTATCACCGTAATACCTTGGGCCGGGAAGGAGCGTATTAATCCACGAAGCTCTTCTATTCCGATCGGATCTAATCCATTCCCAGGTTCGTCTAATATTAATAGTTTTGGATCGCCCAATATTGCCATTGCAATGCCAAGCCTTTGCTTCATTCCCAAAGAAAATTTTCCGGCCTTCTTTTTCCCCGTATTTGCAAGAGAGACTATTTGCAGCGCCTCATCAATTCTTTTTTCATCCGTACCAAGCAGCAGCGATCGCACTTTCAGATTCTCCTTTGCAGATAAATTTTCATAAATCGGCGGCGTCTCAATGAGCGCTCCAATATCAGACAATACCTTTCTGCTCCACGGCTTTCCATTGAAATAAATCTCGCCTGCAGTCGGCTTTAAAATGCCGGCAAGCATTTTGAGGGTAGTAGATTTTCCGGCCCCGTTGGGGCCAAGCAGCCCATAAACTTTTCCCTTTGCTATATTTAGAGAAACTTCATTTACCGCTTTTTGCTTTTTAAATGATTTACAGAGTTCTGTAGTTTGAAGCATCATTTCCATACATATTCCTTCTTTCCTTATTTTGATAAAAAAAGAATAGCAGGAAAAAATAAAGATTTAATAAAGATGAATCATAGTAAGACGCTCAGAGCTGTGATATACTTACATACAGGAAATTCCGGTTTATAGAATGGCTGCCGGAGGGTTACGAAGGATTGAGATGTCATATATGAATACTTTTATATTTATCAGCATGGGCGCGGCTGCCTTTATCGTTTTCATTGCGGCTATTGTTATTTTTTGGAGAACATGGGACAAAACCTATGAAACGCCCCGGGACAGAGCTGGGAAGCAGGGTGAAAGAAAGGCAGCTGAAATTATAAGACAGGTTTTACGGGAGGAAGATGTGTTCCTCACGAATGTCCATATTAATTATAAAGGAAAAATAACAGAGCTGGACAATGTTATTATTAACGGCAGCGGCGTGTTTATTATAGAGGTAAAAAATTACAGGGGAGTACTGACAGGCGGGGAAGAGGATTACGAATGGACCAAATATAAAATCAGCAGAGGAGGAAATACCTATGAAAAGAAGGTGCGTAATCCAATTAAGCAAGTTAAACGCCAGGTGTACATCCTATCCCGGTTTTTGAAATATTATGGAATGAATGTCTGGATTGACGGTTATGTTCTGTTTATAAATAACAATAGTCCTATACATAGCAATATGGTGCTGGAGTCATTTAAAGAGATCGATCAGGCAGTACACAGACGCCCCGGCAGCAGGCTCAGTAAACAGAAGGTTCATAGGATAAAGGAATTGTTATTGTAAAGGAAACGCTTGATTATCCCTGAAAAAATGATAAGATGTTATTAAATGGACAGGAGGGATAAAAACATGATACATGTAAAGGAATACAGAGGACATATCAGGAACTGGAAGGCTCTTTGCGGGGAGCTTGAAATTGACGGTACCCTTCCAAGGGAGGAACGGGAGCAGGCAGTCTTAATAAAAGCATATGAAAAATGGGGCGGCCGTATGGCAGACCATATGCATGGAATGTTCGCTTTTGCATTGTGGGATGATGAGAAACGGGAGCTGTTTTGTCTCCGGGATCAGTTCGGTACAAAACCATTTTATTATTATAAAACGCCGGAGGGAGAGCTTCTTTACGGTACCACAATCCGGGGGATTATGGAGCAGTCTGGCTTTGTGAAAGAATTAAATGAGGAGATGCTTCAGCTGTATTTAAGCTTGACTTATGGGGCAGGCGAGGATACCTTCTTTAAAGGTGTGAAAAAGCTTCTGCCCGGCCGTTACCTTATCTGGAAGGATGGAGAGTTGACAATAGAGCGGTACTGGAAGCCGGAATTTCATCCCGATGACAGCAAATCCTTAGAGGACTGGGCGGAGGAAATACATACGACACTTAAAAGCATTATGCCGGAGGTGAAGGCAGAGGATGAGACGGCAGAATCCTTCCTTTCCGGCGGAGTTGATTCTTCCTATGTGCTGGCTATGTCCGATGTACAGACCACAGATTCCTGCGGCTATGATGAGGAACGTTTTGACGAATCGGGGCTGGCGGCTGAAACTGCGCGGATTTTAGGCCGTGAAAACTTAAGATGCCGGATTACGCCGGAGGAATATTTTGAGATTGTCCCGTATGTTATGTACAATATGGAACAGCCTCTTGGCGATGCTTCTGCAATTGCATTTGCTATTGCCTGTCGGGCGGCGGCAGAGCATACGAAGATTTGCTATTCCGGCGAGGGCTCTGATGAATTTTTCGGCGGGTATAATATGTACCGTAATGCAGAGCGGTACGGCGATAATCTGAAAACCTTCTATGTAGGCAATACAAATATTATGAAGGAGGACGAGAAGAAGAAAATTCTTAAAAGCTATAATGAGAATATTCTGCCGATTCATCTGGTAAAGGAAATATATGAGGAGACAGAAGGACTGGATCCGCTTACAAAAATGTCCGACGTAGATATACAGATATGGCTGGAGGGTGATATATACCTGAATGTAGATAAGATGAGCGCCGCCGCGGGACTGGAAATCCGTATGCCCCTTACGGACAGGAGGATTTTTGACATTGCCTCCCGTATGCCTTCCAAATACAAGGTAAATGAGGAGCAGAATAAGGTGGCCTTCCGTACTGCCGCGGCAAAGGTACTGCCCGAGGAAATCGCATTTAGAAAGAAGCTTGGATTTATTGTGCCAATCCGTATCTGGATGGCAGATGACAGATATAACCAGGACGTACGTGAAAAATTTCATAGCGGTATGGCGGAGAGGTTCTTCAATGTGGAAGAAATTAATGCAATTTTTGATGACTATGTGGGCGGAAATTCTGATAACTGGAGAAAGGTATGGACGATTTATACCTTCTTGGTATGGTATGAGGAATACTTTGTAAAACGTTAAATAGAAAGAATATAAAGGACGGCAGCCGTGCGGGGATTTTCCGCGCGGCTGCCGCTTACTGTCTGTTTGTTTTTATCAGATTCATACACTTTTCCGGTTCCGGCGCGAACAGAGAAGTTACAGTAACCTTTTCCGCCAGACCTTCCTCCTTTAACATTTCCTTCAGGACAGTCATGAATACCCCGGATCCTTTCTCTAACCGGCAGTCAGCCAGAGTTTCTTCGAGATTTGTCCGGCATTCAAAGGAGCCGTACCAGTTTCCGCGGCAGGTGTAATCAACGCCGCAGCTGGGACTTCCGTCAACACCCACAACTCCAAGAATCTCAAACCAGTCCTCGTTTGCAAGATATTCCCTCAGCTGTTCCATGACAGGAGCGAGAATTCTGCGGCAGTGGGAGCGGAAGAAAGGATTGTTGAACTGGTCGCTTACATGTCCCCAGCGCTTCGCACCATAAAGGGTGAATTCAGGACAGGGAAGCTGGATGATATGGATATCCTCCGCAATAGCTTTTAGTAAAAACTTTTTACGAAGATCCTCTTCGGCGTCTATTTCTTCCTGGTTATTGAGTACGACTTTGGATGCGGTGTTTAGAATACAGTGTGATACAAAAAGTATTTTTTTCATGGTTTTTCTCCTTATAATATGATATCGCCGTACCGTGCGGCCAGCTTTTCAAAATGTTCTTTTTCGATTATGATTTTTCCTTTTCTGAGGGTAAGATATCCTTTTTTCTCCATATCGTCAATATGCCGGTAAAGCGTTCTCAGATTGATATGTAATTCTTCGGCGAGGGTATTACGGGTCAGCGGGCAGATATATGGAAGGCAGTTCATGGAGCCAAGATACAGATAATGGCCTAAAATATCCTTTGAATGAAAGGTTTTATGTCTTTCCGCATGATTCATGTTGGAGTCTGTGATTTTTCCCATGATAACCAGAGTGTGATAGCACAGGGAAGCGTCTTTCTTTATAATCTGCACAAAATCGGATACACGGATACGGAACATAACACATGTGATCTGTGCAACAACAAAGGCAGTATAGTAATCAATATTATTCAGATATTCTACAAGACCCAGTATATGGGGGGATTCCACATAGTCTATGATGTTATCGCTGTTCCAGGAGATCTGGTTCAGGATCACCGCCCGTCCGCTAAGCAGCATATACAAATACGAGGCAGGATCCTTCTGGTAGATAATCGTTTCATTTTCACGGGCAGTTAAAAAATAGCTTTCCGATACCAATCCGTGAAGAGAATCCAGAGGATTTTTTTTATCATATTCCTCCTTCAGTATGATTTCTAATGCTTTGGATGTATTGCTGTACATAAAAGTAAAATGCACCTCTCTTGTTGTAAAAAATATACAAAAAACTGACAGATGTCATTTTTTGTATTATAAAATTATACTACAATGAAGTCAACTACTAATTTATCATTCTAAAGGAGGAAATGAGAATGGAACAAAAGAAATACTCAATCAAGGAAGACTTTTCAATGCTGGCGCTGCTGATTATTCCGGTAGGTGTAGCAGTCAATTTTGTTGGAGGACAGTTGGCGTCAATCTTAAAACTTCCAATGTATCTTGACACCATCGGTACTATTTTTGCGGCGATGCTGTGCGGACCGTGGGTAGGCGCGGTAGCGGGCGGACTTACAAATGTGGTTACCGGTATTGCCAATCCTGTAAACTTTGCTTTCATTCCTGTAAATGTGCTTGCAGGTCTTGTGACAGGCTTCCTCGCAAGAAGGAAAATGTTCAGCGTGTGGTGGAAATGGATTATTTCCATGCTTATTATGGCGGCAGTATCTATCATTTCATCTGCACCGATTGTTGTGCTTGTATATGGGGGAGTTACCGGCGGCGGTACATCCATTATTACAGCGGCGGCTATGGCGGCAGGAGCGAATATCTGGGCGGCATTCTTTGGAACAGAAGGTATTTTTACCGTGCTTGACCGTATTATTTCATTTGTTATCTGCTGGCTGGTTATTAAGGTTATTCCGCCAAGAACACTGGTTAAATTCGGATGCGGAAGCAACTACATAAAAGAGAGTAAATAATTATGGAGAAAACATATACAGAGCGAATACAGATTCATAAAACGAATAAGCTGGCGGGACTTTATCCGTCGGTGAAGCTTCTGATCGTTGTATTATATACGGTATGTACATTTGTGCTTGGAACCGTGCATTTTACGAAGGTGGGCCTGTCGCTGCTCTTAATACCGTGGTTTTTGGTAATTCCGATCTTGTGCTCAGCAAGTGGAGCCCTGGGAAAATGTGTGAAGGCGTTAAAGGCAGTGGCTCTTATTGCTCTGATTATCCTTCTGGTACAGACCTTTCTTGTGCCGGGCGGGGAAGTGCTTGTAAGATTCGGTTTTCTTAAAATCTGTGAGAAAGGGCTTAAGACGGCGGTTTCACTGTCCTTCATGATTATGAATATCGCCGGTATTTTTGTATGGCTTTTTCAGACCACAGAAAACAAGGAAATTGCAAGGGCGCTGGAAGAATCAGGAATGAACTATAAGGCGGCGTATGTGTTTACGTCTACCTTGCAGATGATTGATATCTTAAGCGAGAACAGCAAGACGATTATGAACGCCCAGAAGGCCCGGGGAGTTGAGACAGAGGGAAATATGATCGTGCGTGCGAAGGCATTTTTCCCGTCTCTGGTTCCGCTTATCCTGGGCGCGGTTATCGGTTCTGAAGAGCGGGTTCTGACACTGGAGGCAAGGGGATTTTCCATACAGGGCGAAAAAACCCATCTGTTTAATCTGGAGAGATCAGGGGCAGAGAAAACAGCGGCGGCAGCGGTGGTCATTATTACGATTTTAATCATAGCAGGGAGGATTGCGTTATGGGTGCTGTAATTGAATGTAAGGATGTGACATATTCCTATCCTCTTGCAAAGGAGCCTGCTATTAAAAACTTAAGCCTTAAGATTGAGCGGGGAAGATTCTACGGCGTTGTCGGCGAAAACGGTTCCGGGAAAACAACCTTCTGCGCACTTCTTCGGGGGTTTGCCCCCAGCTTTTATAAAGGGGAACTTAAGGGCGAAGTGCTGGTGGAAGGAAAGAAGACAACAGAGTACGGCGGCGAGCTTTCTGCAAAAATCGGGTATGTATTTCAAAATCCATTTACTCAGATCAGCGGGGTAAAGGACACAGTATTTGAAGAGGTTGCCTACGGGCTTGAGAACTTTGGAATTCCGGCGGAGGAAATCGAAAGGCGTGTTGTAGAGGTTATGAAAATGACAGATATTGAGGCCCTTGCAATGAAAAGCCCCTTTGATTTATCCGGAGGTCAGATGCAGCGGGTGGCCCTTGCTTCTGTCATTGTTCTGGAGCCGGATATTCTCATTATTGACGAGCCCACCAGCCAGCTTGATCCGGAGGGAACAGAAAGTGTATTTGCAATTATAAAGACGCTTAAGGAAAAGCAGAAGACGATTATTCTTGTGGAGCATAAGATTGATTTGATTGCCGAGTATGCGGACGAGGTGCTGGTGTTTAAGGAAGGGCAGGTCATTGCGGCAGGCGATAAGAGGAAGATATTGTCAGATATGTCGCTGCTTGGAAAGGGCGCGTCCCTCCCCCAGGTGGCAATATTGGGGAGCATGCTGAAGGAAAGGGGACTGCCTCTTTCTGAGATACCGGTAACGGAGAAGCAGGCGATCGAGGTCATTGCAAAAGCACTGGAAGAAAGGAAGAAGCAATGAGAGATTTAAAATTAAAGGATGTAAGTTTTTCCTATCCCGGCGGTTTTCTGGCAGTGGATAATATCAATATGGAAATTAAAGCAGGAGATAACGTAGCTATTGTAGGGCAGAACGGAGCGGGGAAAACAACCACGGTTAAAATGATGAACGGGCTTCTTCGTCCTACGGGAGGAGATGTGCTGATTGGAGATATGAATACAAAGGACTATACAACGGCACAGATTTCCAGAATTGTAGGCTATGTATTCCAAAATCCGGATGATCAGATTTTTCATGCTACTGTAGAGAGCGAGGTTAGGTTTGGCCCGAAGACTCTTAAGCTTACGCAGGAGGAAGAGGACAGAAGAGTAAAGGAAGCCCTTGAGCTTACAGGAATGGATAAGTTTAAGGATGAAAACCCCTTAAATCTTCCGTTGTCTACCCGTAAATTTGTGACCATTGCGGCGGTTGTTGCAATGGGAACCGAAATTCTTATCTTTGACGAACCCACGGCAGGACAGGATATGGCGGGCAATAAAAGGCTCAGTGAGATTTTAAAGCTTTTGCATGCCCAGGGAAAAACCGTGATTACAATTTCCCATGATATGGAGTTTGTGGCGGCAAATTTCGAGAAGGTAATTGTTATGGCGAAAAAGAAGATTGTACGAACCGGCACGCCGAGAGAAATCTTCTGGGATCTGGAGACATTAGAAAAGGCAATGCTGAAGCAGCCGTATGTCAGCAGAGTTTTAGGGGCGCTTCACATTGACGGAGACATTATAAGCATCGAGGATGCGGTAGAAGGGATTTTAAACAGGTAAATTTATGCAGAGAAACTACAAACTTATCGCTTTTTTGGCATTTGCAATGTATTTTCTTACAGGGGCGGCGTGCATCGTAGTGGGAAGCAGTCTGCCCCATCTGGTAAAAATGTATGGCATGGAATTGAATCAGGTGGTGCTTTTAGGTTCCGCCTATGCAATGGGAAGAGTGCTTACTGTATATATGACGGGGCGTCTGGTGGAAAAATCAGGGCCTATGAGGGTTCTGGCGGGCGGTACTGCTTTGATAGCAACATTTCTTCTGGGGGTTCCGACTGTTGTAAATTATTATGCCGGATTAGTTTTTGCATTTTTAGGCGGTGTAGGAATGGGGGCCCAGGATACGGTTTGTCCTGTACTTTTAAGCGCCGCATACAAAGAAAATTATGCGGGTTCCTTAAGTGCAGGACAGGCGCTGTTCGGGCTGGGTAATTTTGCCACACCGTTTCTCATCGGCGTGCTGCTTTCAGGAGACAGACCCTTTTATTTCGCCTATTATATCCTTCTGATCGTGCCGGTTGTTATGCTGATCTGCATTCCATTTGCCAAAATGGACGGAAACAGCCGGGGAGAATCCGGTGAGGAAGGCGTGAAACCATTATATGCTAAAAATATTTTCCTTGCATATGGGGCGATCCTGATTGTCTGCGCAGCATACAGCGCCGTGGTAAATACTATCGGCCTGTATACTTCAAGCTTTGCGGAAAGTCTTGGAATCTCACAGTCAACCTCGGCGTTTATGCTTACCGTCTATAATATCGGTTGCGTCGCAGGTTCTTTTGTATTTGTAATTGTGCTGAAAAAGGCGGAGATACAAAAGGTGCTTCTGGTGAACTGTTTGTGTGCTCTGATAGCCATAGAAACGGCGCTTTTTATCAATAAAACAGCGGTTTATTTTGTGGGATTATTTATAGCAGGATTTTTCTTAGGAGTGTTATTTAGTGTAATTGTAACAATTGCGACAAGGATTGGTTATAAGCATATCAGCGTTGCCAGCTCGCTGGTTGCTACGGCAGGCGGAGCGTCGGACATACTGACCCCGGTTATTACCGGCTTTCTGGTCGGGAAGCTGGGGATAGAATTTTCCTTCAGCTATGCGGCGGTTATGATTATAATCAGTATTATTGCAGCAGTTGTACTTAAAATGAGTACAACAGAAAAAGGAGGGAATATAGATGGCGATGCAGAGTAAGGAAGTATTGACAGAGGATGGAAGACAGTATCATATCCACTGTAAAAAGGGTGATGTGGGGAGATATGTGTTAGTTCCCGGCGATCCGTTCCGTACGGATGTGATCGCACAGTATTTTGATAATCCAAAGCTGGTGGCCCACAACCGGGAGCATAAGACCTGGACAGGAACGTTAAACGGGGAAAAGGTATCTGTTACCAGCACCGGCATGGGCTGTCCGTCCACAGCTATTGCCCTTGAGGAGCTGATACACTGCGGAGCGGATACATTTATCCGTGTGGGAACCTGCGGACGTGTGTGCCCGGAAAGCTATGACGAAAGTCTGGAAGGAGTAATTATTACCGGTGCGGTGAGAGATGAAGGGACAACGATTCATTATGTGCCTGTGGAATACCCTGCAATTGCCGACCGGCATGTAACGGATGCCCTAGCAGAAGCCTGCAGGACGAAGAGCTATCGGTTTGCAGAGGGAATCGCACAGTCCAAGGATGCATTTTACGGACAGCATGACCCGGAACATATGCCTAACAGCGGAAGGCTTTATCAGAGATGGGAGGCGTGGGAGAAAAGCGGCGTTATGGCGTCAGAGATGGAGACTGCGGCGTTGTTTGTTGTATCTTCGGTAAGAGGCGCGCGCGCCGGTGCAATTATGGCTTATGGAAGCATGAACGACCATACCATCGAACTGGCATGCGATGCAGTGAAGCTATTAATTGAAAAGGACAGGAGATAGTTATGGCGGAAAAGAAGAAAATTATTATTGATACAGACTGCGGCTCTGACGATGCAATGGCGATTGCAATGGCTCTCAATGATCCGGCATATGAGATAGTAATGCTTACGACAGTTTCAGGAAACGTACCAATGGAGCAGGCGACGATAAATGCACTGACAACGATAGAATATGCAGGGACCTATGAGCCGCCCGTATACAAAGGCTCTAAGGATATGCTGCTGCGTGAAATGACCTATGCCTATGAAACACATGGAAACGATGGTATGGGCGACATAGGGCTTGTGCCTGAAAGGCTTCAGGCGGCAGAGGGAAACGGTGTTATGAAAATGCTGGACGCGCTCAGAGAGAGCGAGGCGGGAGAAATAGATATTGTTGCTCTGGGGCCTCTTACGAACTTGGCGCTGGCTATCCGTCTCGATTACGAGGCTATGAAAAAGGCGGGAAGGATTATTATTATGGGAAGCGCCGGTCTTGGCGCAGGCAATGTGACTCCCCTTGCAGAGTTTAACGTATGGCAGGATGCTGAAGCGGCAAAGATTGTGGCAGAGGCAGGACTTGATTATGTTATGTTCGTAGGCTGGGATGCGTGTCTGGGGGACAGTATGCTGAATCCTCAGGAGATTGCCAAAATCAGAGACAGCGGCCCTTTGGGGAAGTTTGCCATTGACTGTAATAAAAACCTGTTGGAGATGAACCGGGAAAGGTTCGGGGACGACTATCTGGATATGGCGGATCCGTCGGCAATGGCGGCGGCTTTATATCCTGCATGTATCGAACACTGCGATAAATATTATTGCGAGGTAGATATTTCCGGCGGTCCCTGCTATGGGGCGCTGATTGTTGACGTAAATAATGTCACAGGCAAAGAACCCAACGTGTATATTTGCAGTAAGTTGTCTGCAGAAAAATATAAGAACTATATTTATAAAACATTGAAGGTTTTGTAGAGAGGAGAAGAATATGAGCGAGCTGAAAGTAAAATTTCTTATGGGTCCGGCAGAATGCAACGATCGGAATATTCCGGCGTACAGCGAGGAATTTTTGAGGAATTTAAGCGAAGCGCTGGGTGAAAAAGTCATATGCGGGGATATGGATGAAGTTAAGGCCCAGGCTCTGCCGGTTTATTTTATTGCCTCCGGCGGCGCGGAGCCAGGATTCAGAGAAGTGTATACACAGACGAAGGAGCCCTATATTCTCCTGACTACTCCGGGCTATAATTCTCTGGCGGCTTCTATGGAGATTATGGGATTTCTGCAGGAAAGGGGGCTGAAAGGTGAAATTCTTCACGGCTCTCCGGAAACGATTGGGGGAAGGCTTAAGGTTTTAAAGCGCGCTGCAGAGGCGAAGGAAAAGCTTTCCGGAATGCGTCTGGGATGCTTTGGCGCTCCGGGAGGACTGATTGCCAGCGATGCAGATTTTAGTACCCTTAAGAAAACCAGCGGTATGGAGCTTGTACTCTATGACCTCTCCGAGCTGGTAGAGGAGTACCATAAAGGGGGATACCCTGAAAACGATTATACGGAGGATTTAAAGAAAAAGGGATATATACCGGGGGAGACAGAAAAGGCGCTGAAGGTGTATGGAGCCTTAAAAAGACTGATATCAAAATATAACCTCCAGGGAGTTACAGTAAAATGTTTTGATCTGTTAGATGCGATTCACACTACAGGGTGTCTTGCTCTTGCAATCTTAAATGCCGAAGGGATTCCCGCAGCATGTGAAGGCGATCAGAAGAGCCTTGTGAGTATGGCGGTTCTTCAGACGCTGACCGGTCAGTCCGGTTTCATGGCGAACCCAAGCTGCATGGATCCGGAGACAGGGGAGATTATATTTGCCCATTGTACGCTGCCCATAGATATGCCGGATAAGTATAGTCTGACTACGCATTTTGAATCTGGAATCGGCGTGGCGGTTTCCTGTGACCTTGCGCCCCAGAAGATGACTATTTTTAAATGCGACGATACATTGAAGAGATATTATGCAGGACGTGCAGAGCTTTTGGAAACCTTACATAAGAGTGATCTGTGCCGTTCTCAGATGCGGCTTAGGCTGGAGGATGGAACGGAATACTTTTCATGCCGTCCGATCAGCAATCATCACATTATCTGTAAAGGTGACTGGAAAGAAGTAATAGACGAGTACTTTGCGGGAATCTAAGGAAAAAAGATATATACGATATGAAATTATTCTGCCGGCAGATAGAAATAGGCTCTGCCGGCGGTTTTTATGATACAGCAATTAATCCCGGGTTTCTAATATTTCCTCCTCCCGAACCGGCGGCTGTCCGATCCATGAAAAGGCTTCGTCAATATCCAAAGTCATTCTGCCGCCGTCCACGAAACAAGGGATGCCGATCCCGCCCTGCTGGCGGCAGGCCTTAAAGATTTCATCTTTGTCGCGTATCATTAAAAACTCTTTGAGCGCCGCTGTGTCTGCAATAATATTAATATATTCCAGATTTAGATTACGCAGCTTATTAATGTGCTTGAAATTCCGGCAGTCAATACATATGTCAGCCCCGTATACTTTCATTTTTAAATCCCCCTTTCTTTTTACAAATACTAATTAAAATTTTGTAACGCTACTGTATCACAAAAAATATAGGAATACAAGAAAATTAATAAGCTTTAAGGGTTAAAATCTTTCGTAGCCAGCTTTAGAAATGCGTCCATTTCCTTTGTGATCCACTTATCCTTATGGTAAACAATCTGCCTCCATACCCTCAGCTTGAAGTCCTTTACGTCAAGAGGGGACAATTTTCCAAGGGTTATATCATGGCAGACGACAAAGGACGGAAGAAAAGAAATTCCGAGATTGTGCCGGAGCTGGTCAAGGATGAATTCCGTATTTCCGGTTTCAAGAAAAGGATGAAGCTCTTTGCCGACGGATGTCAGATACTGCTCAAGGAGGTACCGGTAGCTGGCGTCTTTTTCTGTGGAGATAAACGGATGGCTGATTACTTCATCAAGGGTGAGCCGGGTCTGTTTCGCAAGAGGATTTGAGGAAGAACAGACAAACAGAACATCCTCGGGCTCCTCCAGGACCTTTATCCATTTTTTGCTGTATACGGGTTTGTCCAGGAAATATACGATATCAATCACATTTTTGTCCATCATATGAAGAAGCGCCTCCGGTGAGTCGGTGACAATACTTATAGTTACCTTTGGATAAAGACGGTGATACTTACGGAGAAGCTCCGGAAATACAGAGGAACAGACAGATTCTATGGTTCCAATGCAGATTCTTCCGTTAAGTTCCTCCGAACCAGATACAGCTTCTGCAGCCTGTGCAAGTTCTTTCATAATGTCAGACGCATATTCATAGAAGATAGCGCCCTGGTGCGTAAGGGTAGTCTGTTTCCCGATACGGTCAAACAGATGAACCTTTAATTCACTTTCCAGACGCTTGATCTGAATCGTTACTGCAGCCTGTGTATATCCCATTTGTTCTGCGGCTTTTGAAAAGCTTTTAAGCTTCGCCACATGAAGGAAAGTGTTGATTTCCCGTAAATCCATAGGTATTCTCCCTTATTTGTCGTATATAAAAAATATTTAATGATATTATAAAAACATTAAATTTTACATAAATACATTCTTATGATACACTCAAATTATATCAGAAACAAGAGAAGAGTTAAAATTAAAAAACAAAAAGGACAGGGGATGACTTATGGAGAAAAACAATGTAAAATACGGAGCCTATGTGAGTATTTTAGAGGAAGAGCTGGTACCGGCAATGGGATGTACGGAGCCGATTGCGCTGGCGTATGCTGCGGCGACTGCCCGGAACATACTGGAAGAGCTGCCGGATCGGGTTCTGGTGGAGGCAAGCGGAAGTATTATTAAAAATGTAAAATCAGTGATTGTTCCGAATACGAATCATTTAAAGGGAATACCGGCAGCGGCAGCGGCAGGAATTGTAGCAGGGAAGCCGGAAAAGGAGCTGGAGGTTATTGCAGAGGTAACTGAAGCTCAGGCCAGAGAAGTGAAGGAATTTCTTGATAGAACGGAAATACAGGTAAAGCATATTGATCAGGGAATTACATTTGATATTATAGTAACCCTTTATAAAGGGGACTCCTATGTAAAGGTCAGAATCGCAAATTATCATACAAATATAGTTCTGATAGAAAAAAATGGGGAGATTCTGAAGGAGGTTGCGGTAGAAGGAGAGAAGGAAGAGGGGCTGACAGACCGGAGCCTGCTTAACATGAAGGATATCTATGACTTTGCGGAGACAGTGGATATAGAAGATATCCGGGAGGTTTTAGATCGTCAGATACAATACAATATGACCATTGCCGAGGAAGGAATCAAAGGAGATTATGGTGCAAATGTCGGTACGGTTCTTCTTAATATGGATGAACAGTCTCTCTTTGTAAAGACAAAGGCAATGGCGGCGGCAGGGTCCGATGCCAGAATGAATGGCTGCGAGCTGCCGGTTATTATCAATTCAGGAAGCGGAAATCAGGGTATCACAGCCTCCGTGCCGGTAGTTGTCTATGCCAGAGAGAAGGGGATTTCGGAAGAAAAAATGTACAGGGCGCTTGCTCTTTCCAATCTCACAGCCATACATCAGAAGACGCCAATCGGACGGCTTTCCGCATACTGCGGAGCAGTCAGTGCAGGAGCAGGAGCAGGAGCAGGAATTGCCTACTTAAACGGCGGGGATTATGAATCAGTTATTCATACGGTGGTAAATGCATTGGCAATTGTTTCCGGTATTGTATGCGACGGTGCAAAGGCATCCTGTGCGGCAAAAATTGCATTTGCAGTGGAGGCCGGAATTTTTGGATACAGGATGTATGTGAACGGTCAGGAATTTAAAGGCGGAGACGGAATTGTTATGAAGGGTGTAGAAGCGACATTGAAGAGCGTAGGGCGTCTCGGGAAGCAGGGAATGAAAGAAACGAATGAAGAGATTATCAGGATTATGATAGGCGAAGATAACTAATCAAGGGGAATAAAAATACCCGGTCAGATAAAAAGACCGGGTATTTTTTATTCCCCTTGTGTGTACCTTGAAAGAAACTGCCGCGTTCTTTCTTCGGTAGGATTTTCAAATATCTGCACAGGATCCCCCTGTTCAATAATGCTTCCGTCATCCATAAAGATTACGTGGTTTGCAACACTTTTGGCGAATGCCATTTCATGGGTTACGATCACCATGGTCGTATTGCTGTCGGCAAGATCCCTGATAACACGGAGTACTTCGCCGGTAAGCTCCGGATCAAGAGCAGAGGTAGGCTCGTCAAAACAGAGAATATCAGGACTCAGGGCAAGGGCACGGGCAATTGCGACGCGCTGGCATTGTCCGCCGGAAAGCTGGTGAGGATAATTATTCTTCCGGTTTTCTAATCCCATCTGCATAAGCAGAGATTCGGCCAGAAGACGTATTTCTTCGTGAATTTCCTTTTTGCGCGTTTTATAATCCTCCTGCTCTTTTGCCAGTAGCTCCTTTGCCAGCATGACATTCTCAAGGGCCGTATACTGTGGGAAAAGATGAAAGGATTGAAATACCAGACCGAAATGCAGCCGCTTTTTACGGATAGCGGACTCCAGCCTTGCCGCAGGATTATCGGCGTCGAAAAGGGTTTCCCCCTTTACGCGGATAATTCCTTTGTCGGGTGTTTCCAGGAAATTCAGACATCTAAGAAGCGTTGTCTTACCGCTTCCTGAGGAGCCTATGACAGAAACAGCTTGTCCCTTCTCAACTGAAAAGCTGATATCCTTAAGTACTTTCGTATGATGAAAGGATTTGCATATATGTTCTACTTCAAGAATTGACATGAAATCAGTCCTCCCTTATCTGAAATAATCCAGTTTCTTCTCCAGGCGTCCCAGCAGCACCGTCAGAATACCGTTAAAAATAAGATAATATACAGCTGTAAAAAACAGCGGCCAGATGGCGCCGGAGATACCATGTGATCCCTTCATAAATGCCTGACCGGCCCAGATGATTTCCTGAAGGGCGATAATGCGGGCAAGGGAGGTGTCCTTTACCAGCGTGATAATTTCATTTGACATCGGCGGTACAATTCTTTTAATCATCTGTAAAAGCGTAACCTTAAAAAATATCTGGCTTTTTGTCATGCCCAGCACCAATCCGGCCTCTTCCTGTCCAACAGGAACGCCCTGAATGCCGCCGCGGTATATTTCGGAAAAGTAGCAGGCATAATTCAGGATAAACGACACAGATGCGGCAAGGAAACGTCCGGCCTCACCGCCGCCCCATACCGGATGATGTAAGACAAGTCCGGGGAAGTAATAAATAATAAGAAGCTGGATCATCAAGGGCGTTCCTCTTATAATCCATACGAGCAGCCTGCTGAGACAGCTTAAAGGGCGGAAGTGGGACATAGAGCCGAAAGCAATTACCAGTCCCAGAGGAAATGCGCCGATAAGAGTCACAAAAAATAATTTTAGTGTCTGTATAAAGCCGATGTTAAGTGAGCTTACAACGATCGGCATCTGTTCCAATATCTGATTCATGAAATTCTGTCCTTTGTCTTACTGCTCGATAATAGCGGCCTGTACTCCGTATTTTTCAGCACATGCCGTCATGCTCCCGTCTTCAAAGCTTTTTTTGAAAAAGTCATTCAAGGCTTTTGCAAGGTCAGAACCTTTACGGAAACCAACGCCATATTCTTCACTGTTCAGCTGGCAGGTGTAGGTAAGCCCGTCGTATCCGGTGCCCTCGCCAACCATGGCTGCAGCCATGAGAGAATCAATGACCGCCGCGTCAGAGGTACCTGCCGCCGCCTCCATAAGAGCGTCTGCCTGTGTTTTTACAGCCGTGCAGCTAAGCTCAAGAGCAGAAACTTCCTTTTCCCCTGCGCTTCCCGCTTCTACGGCAAACGTAAGATCCGAAAGACTGTCAATGTCCTGATATTTGTCCGCAGTATCAGACGGAACAATGACTACCTGGCCGTTATTGCAGTATGGATTAGAACATTCCATAGAGCTTGTCACTTCCTCTGTCAGCGTCATACCGTTCCATACACAGTCGATGGTCTTGCCCTCCAGTTCCATAATCTTGTTGTCCCAGTCAATCTCTATGAACTCCACGTCTACGCCGAGGCTTTCCCCAAAGGCTTTTGCCATATCAGCGTCAAAGCCGATCCAGTCGTCATTTTCATCCTTATAATCCATTGGTTCAAAGTCTGTGATACCAACAACCAGAGTTCCTTTCTCCTTTACATATTCCATATCGCTTCCGGAATCTGCGTCTGTATCGGAGCTTGAATCTGATGTCGGGCCGCATGCAGACAATGATAAAATCATAACCATAGTCGTCATAAATGCAATTAATTTTTTCATAATAAATTCTCCTCTAAAAATAAGTATAGTTCCAACACACGTTATCATATTAGCAGTTTACAAAACTAAAGTCAAGAAAAACATCATTGATAAAATTCTGACTATACTGTTAAATAAAATACTTTACAGAAATAAGATTACAAATTTCTGAATTAATGATATAATGAAAAAAATTGTAAAACAGTATACAAAAAGGAGGAAAGGCAGAGAATGAGTAGGTTAGAGATTGATTCCCCAAGCAGGGCTGACATTGTAATAGAAGGTCTCTATAAGGATTTGGAACGCCGTATTGAGTCCAGTCCGCCGGGACTTTGTCCGGTTGACATGGCCAGAGCGTTCCTTGAATTATGTCATGCGCAGACATGCGGAAAATGTGTGCCGTGCCGTATAGGCCTGGGTCAGCTGAATCATCTGATTAAGGATGTGCTTGACGGGAAAGCAACAATGGAAACACTGGAGGTCATGGAGGAGACGGCAGTATCTATCATGGAGTCGGCAGACTGTGCCATTGGTTACGAGGCGGCTCATATGGTATATAAGGGGCTTATCGGATATCGTGACGATTATATTGAACATATTGAGAGAGGCCGCTGCACGTGTACATACAGCCAGCCGGTGCCGTGCGTATCCTTATGTCCTGCACATGTGGATATTCCGGGATATGTTGCACTGGTAGGAGAAGGAAGGTATGCGGATGCAATCCGTTTGATCCGTAAGGATAATCCATTCCCCACAACCTGCGGGTTTATCTGTGAGCATCCTTGTGAGGCAAGATGCCGCAGAAATATGATAGACGATGCCGTAAATATCAGGGGACTAAAGAGAGTTGCGGCAGACTTTGCAGGCGAGGTAGATCCGCCGGCATGTGGAAAGAGTACGGGAAAAAGGGTCGCAGTACTTGGCGGAGGACCTGGAGGCCTTAGCGCGGCATATTATCTGCAGCTAATGGGCCATCAGACCACAGTATATGAGATGCTTCCGAAGCTTGGGGGAATGCTCCGGTACGGCATTCCGAATTATCGTCTTCCCAAAGACCGTCTGGAGGATGATGTAAATGCCATTTTAAAGACAGGCGTAGAGGTAAAGCACGGGCTTAAGATTGGACCGGACATTACAATCCAGCAGCTGCAGAAGGAATATGATGCAGTACTGATTACGATTGGGGCCAGCACAGATAAAAAGCTGGGGCTTGAGGGCGAGAATGCAGAAGGCATTTTTTCAGCTGTACAGTTCTTAAGAAATGTCGGAAAAAATATTATTATGGATCTTACGGGGAAAGAGGTTGCCGTTATTGGAGGCGGGAATGTAACGATGGATGCTGTCCGTACGGCGAAGCGTCTTGGAGCGAAGAAGGTTAGTGTTGTCTACCGCCGGCGCGTGGCAGACATGACGGCCCTTCCGTCGGAGATTGAGGGCGCGGTTGCAGAAGGAATTGAAGTGCAGACTCTGAAGGCTCCTGCATCATTAGATATTGATGAGAACAACCATGTAAAGGGAATCTATGTGACTCCTCAGATGGTAAGTGCGATTAAGGACGGCCGCGCAAGCATTAAGCCTACCGGAGAGGAGAATGTTTATATTCCATGCGATATTCTTGTTGTGGCTATCGGACAGAATATAGAGACAAAGCATTTTGAAGATGCAGGTATACCTGTAAATCGAGGAAAAATTGTGACAAAGAGCAACGGAAGCATTGAAAATCTTCCTGGCGTATTTGCAGGAGGTGACTGCGCCAGCGGACCGGCTTCTGTAATTAAGGCGATTGCAGCGGCAAAGGTTGCGGCGGCGAATATTGATGAATATCTGGGATATCATCATGAGATTTCCTGCGACGTTGAGATTCCGGAACCGAGAATCGACGATCGTACGCCTTGCGGAAGAGTGAATCTGACGGAACGGGAAGCAAGTGAAAGAGTAAAAGATTGGGATGGATGCGAGAATTGCATGACAGAAAAGGAAGCAAATCAGGAGGCAGGCCGCTGCTTACGGTGCGACCATTTCGGATATGGAATATTTAAAGGAGGCAGAGAAAAATTATGGTAAATCTTACAATTGACGGAAAACAGATTTCAGTAAAAGAAAATACCACAATCATGGAAGCTGCCGATCAGAATGGCATTACCATTCCCAGCCTTTGCTATCTGAAGGGAATCAACGAGATCGCAGCCTGCAGGGTATGCGTTGTGGAGCTTGAGGGAAAAGAGCGGCTGATTACCGCATGTAACAATATTGCAGAGGAAGGTATGGTTGTCTATACAAACAGCCCCAAAGTAAGAAGACACAGAAGAAATACGGTGGAGCTTATTTTATCCCAGCATGATTGTCTGTGCGTGACCTGTATGAGGAGCGGGAACTGCAGCTTACAGAAGATTGCAAATGATCTTGATATTCTGGAAATTCCATTTAAGAGAGAGCTGGAGCGTCAGCCCTGGAACCAGAATTTCCCGCTGATCCGCGATTCTGCCAAATGTATCAAATGTATGCGGTGTATACAGGTGTGTGACAAGGTGCAGAACCTTAAGGTCTGGGATCTGGAGGGAACAGGTTCACGTACAACGGTAAATGTGGCGGGACACAGAACCATTGAACAGGCGGACTGTTCCTTATGCGGACAGTGTATCACCCACTGCCCGGTAGGAGCGCTCAGGGAAAGAAGCGATACCGGCAAGGTATGGAAGGCAATCGCGGATAAAGACAAGATTGTTGTTGCACAGGTTGCGCCTGCAGTCCGTGCGGCATGGGGAGAGGAATTAGGCCTTGCGCCTGAAGAGGCAACCATTGGGAAAATTATGGACTCCCTGAAGCGGATGGGCGTGGACTACGTATTTGACACTGTATTCTCTGCGGATCTTACGATTATGGAAGAGGGGCATGAATTTGTACAGCGGTTTACAGGCGGAGAGCTTAAGGATCGTCCTATGTTTACCTCCTGCTGTCCGGGATGGATTCGGTTTATTAAGAGCCAGTTTCCACATTTGGTAAGGTATTTATCTACCGCGAAATCGCCCCAGCAGATGTTCGGCGCTGCTATGAAGACTTATTTTGCACAGAAGCTGGGGGTAAGCCCGGATAAGATCTTTACAATATCCGTGATGCCCTGCGTTGCAAAGAAGGCGGAGCGGGAGATGGAGTTGTTCTATGAAGAGTATGCAGGACATGATATTGACGTAGTAGTTACCACAAGAGAACTGGTGAAGATGATTCGTTCCGCCCACATCCGCCCGGAAACGCTTAAGGACATTGAGAGTGACAGGCCGATGCAGGGAGGTACAGGAGCAGGCGTTATTTTTGGAGCCACCGGCGGAGTTATGGAGGCGGCTCTTCGCAGCGCATATTATATTATTAAGAAGGAAAATCCTCCGGCAGATGCTTTTAAGGCAGTAAGAAGCCAGGGCTTTAATGAAAACAACGGCGTCCAGGAGGCAGAGTTCACAATTGATGATATAACAGTAAGAACTGCGGTGGTAAGCGGACTTGGCAATACAAGGGCGCTTCTTAACAAAATAGAGGCAGGAGAGGTCCATTACGATTTTGTAGAGGTTATGGCCTGCCCCGGCGGATGCGTCGGCGGCGGAGGGCAGCCGATTCACGACGGACAGGAGCTGGCCTTTGAACGAGGCAAAAACCTGTACGATCTGGATGAAAACATGGAACTTCGGTTCTCACATGAGAATCCGGATGTACTTGCAATGTACGAGGAATTTTTTGAGAAGCCGAATTCACATAAAGCGCACATGCTGTTACATACGGAGCATATGGAATAGAAAGAAGCTAACCTAAAAAAAGAGTGTGTAGAAAATGACCACGTGTATTTGCGTGGTCATTTCTATCACTTTACTTTAGATATTTAAGCTTTCCGCCTGACAGGGAGGTCAATGATTACTCCGTTATTTCATGAATATCAAGGAGTTCAAATGTTGTGTAAAAGTCACTGTAGCATTTTAGAGATTTTCCCTCACAGATAATTTCTCCCAGCTGGTTATCGTAAGGATCATCACGAACTGCATTTGGGATTATATTAAATTCATGCATAAATTCTGAAGCGTAAGGAACGCGGTAGGGATCTACATTTTGGAAATAAAACTCATGCCTTTTTAAATCGTTTTGACGATACGCAGATCCGCCGAAAGAGCAGTCTGCAAAGAGCCAGCCAAAAGGAGCGATATAGTATTGAGCCCAATCGTGCTGACTTACGTCGTACGGTGTTGAGTAGAGTCCGGACTGCCAGCGTGCAGGAATACCTGCGTATCGGCACATAGTAATAAAAAGCAATGCCTGCAGCCCGCAGTCTCCTTTTAAATTAACTGCCGGAAACTCTGCAAGATCATAAATAGTGGCATATGTTCTGACAAAGGAATACATAATATTCTTTGTAATATAATTATAAATGTTCCTTGCTTTTATAAGCGGATTAGTTTCAGATCCAACAACCTGTTCAGTCAAATCCTTTATATATGGAGTAAAACGGATATGTGGTAATTCTTCCTGTGTATAAAATTTCGGTTGTATATTTGAAACATTTTCTGGCCGAAAATTGTGATAAGGAGTAAGGTTGTCCAGCTCATATTCTGTGGACCAGCTTTCAGTCCCGTTAAAGGCGCCTTCAAACAGAACGGTCCGCTGTGGATAATGCTTGTCTGCAATAGAAACAGGCGTATGACTGAAATTCAATAATTTCAGATTTTCAACCTGTGAATATTCAACAGGCAGAGGCATATATACTTGCAGAGACCTGCCCTTATATGCTTCGGCAGTCTTTTCGTCAAGACGTAAAGTTGTTTTTATTCTCATATGCAGATGACGATTTCCTCTTTGCCGCATAGCGGTTATATTATCTGTTAATAGCTGTACATTAGAAGACGGCATGGTGTCCTGCTGTTTTGCCCTGGCTTTAAATTCATTCTGTGTCTTTAACAGGTTTTCAAAAAACAATTCGTGGAAGAATATTTTGCCTTCAATAAAAACCCAGTCGGCAGTATTTGATCTCCATAGGCAGATCAGTTCTTCTTCTTTAAAATTTTGTATATTGTCCTTTAAAAGACAAAGTGCATCATTCCAGCTAAAAGGATACTGGATAGGTATTCTTGAGGCTAATTCAGATTCAATTTCTAATCTTTTCCTTAATGATTCTGGTAAATTTTCTTTTTGCAGATATTCTTGAATCGCCGTTTGTAGCTCCTTGAAAAAGCCGCTCCATTTTAATTTTGTAATATCCTCCGGAAGAGGAATGGACAAATATTTCATATCATAATTCATATTTTTTTCCCTTTCTTTTAATTCATACATTCGTTGAGAACACGTAAAGCATTTTTATACCAGATTTTTTCGAGCTGTGTTTCTGCCAGACCACTTTTCCTTAATGCAGAATATAGCAGTTCCATCTTTCCGATGTGATTTATTTCCAGATCTCCCTCAATTCCGTCTAAATCTGTTCCAATGGCTACGCTGTCCTGGCCGGCAAGATTTAACATATACATAATATGTTTTACCATACTTTCTACATCTGATCTATGATTTTTATTTAAAAAATCATCACAGAAATTAAGTCCTGCTACTCCGCCGTTTTCTCCAAGCGCTTTTAGCATTTCGTCAGTCATATTCCTCTGGTCGTCGCAGAGAGAACGGGCGTTGGAATGGGAGGCAACTACCGGGTATTTTGTAGTTCTGATGACATCCCAAAAACCGCCGTCTGACAGATGTGAAACATCAATAAGCATTTTCAATTCATTCATTCTTTTTATAACATCAAATCCGAATGGCTTCAGCCCCTGCTGCATAACAGCCGGATTACTGCTGTTCGGATATCCCAAGGAATTTTCATAATTCCATGTTAATGTAATAAGCCGTATTCCTTCCTGATATAATTTATCAAGGCGTGGAAGATGTCCGTTTAAAATTCCTCCTTCCTCTACAGTAAGAAGGGCAGAAATTTTACCTGATTTGGAATTATCCATAATTTCTTTATTGCTTCTTGCCAGACCTATTTTATCAGGCGCCATGCTGATTTCCTGCCGCATTCTTTCAATCATGCGAAATATCATGTGATAGGCAACGTCATAGCTGTAAGGCTCGCGGTAATCTTCCTTGTCCGCAAAACAGGCGAAAAACTGTACCATAGAATCAGCCCGGCGAAGACCATTTAGATCAATGCATAGAGTATTTGTTGTAAGGGATTCATTGTCTCTTAATACAAGTTTTGATAAGGTATCGCAATGCATATCAATTAATTTCATTTACATTTCCTCCAAAATTGTTTCGTTTTCCAGATTTATATCTGCGTCTGCTTCAGCCTGTATATCCATACCGAGAGCAGTTTTATTCTGACATACCTTATGGGTAATAAGTGCAATAATTAAGCAGGATACAGCTGAAGCGGCAAGAAATAGATAAATAATCCTAAATCCGTTATTTCCGAAGGTATCTAATATCCGCCCGCAGAGATATCCTCTGAAAACGTGGGATAGTGTTTCTCCAAGGAACATGACTCCCCAAACCCTGCCTACATATTTTACAGGAACCTTTGCATCCTCAACGAGAGTATATTGAAGTCCGGTTACCAGATATATACCGACAGCTACTAAAAAGATCAGTATAAAGTAGCAGGCTGCTGAGAATGTACCTCCAAAAGGAAGAACTGCAATTAAGACAGCACATATAATCATTGGAACAGCAACTGCTTTAAGGACAACTGTCGAGTCGCCGAACTTATCCCGGGCTATGCCGCCGAAGGGGCTGATAATAATTCGAAGACCGTTTTTCATACCAATTAAAATAAATGATGCGAAGCCCGCGCTGAATCCCAAAACATTTACCAGATAAGGATTAGAATACGTAAGTCCGAACTGCATAAGCAGAGAGATACTCATAGAAGCAAAAACATTCAGCCATAAAATGGGCATTTTAAGTACCTTTATATAATCTGCTATGAAGTTCGTTTTCTGATGCCCTACGTTTTTGGGCTCATTTAGATTTTTTTTGTCCCTTTTCAGCTCTTTTAGGCGTGTTTCTTCTTTCAATATACCTTCCTCTTTATAAAAGAGCTGAATACAGATGCCTATAATAATACAGAACAGTCCGAGGCAGATGAGCGCGGTCTGGAAGGATAAATTCCAGGCTGATATAAGAGCCAAAAATCCATAATCTCCTAGTATAATAACAATGGCATAGGATGTTTCAGAGAAGGTCATAATCTTTCCTTGTTCTTTATTGGTTCCGATCAGCTTCAGAAGTTTAAAATATGGTGCGGACAGCAGTACATTTGTGGTAAATGTAAGTATAATATAAATAATAACCAGAAATGCATAGGAATGTGAATTTGCTTCCCATATTGCAACCAAACCGGCCAGAACAGAGCCTAGAGCGGTTAATTTTTTTGGGCTGAATTTGTCAGCGAGAAATCCTCCGACAAAGCCTCCAATGAATCCGCCTATATTCCCGAAGGAATCCAGCATACCAATCTGCGTATTGGTAAGGTGAAAAACCTCCTGAAATTGGACGTAGAAAGCCTGGTTCAGCCCTCCAATTAACCAAGCCGTATTGGATAGTGTTGCAAAAAAGACAAGCCAATACTTAAAAAAAATACTTTTTTTAAATGGTTGTGTCATTTGGTGTCCTCCTTTTTATTAAGCAATGCTTAAAATTATTTATGTAAGGTTCAGTGCACGACCTTAATTTATTATATCATGCATGATGCATCATGCATATAGAAAAAACATACAAGATTGAAATAGTTAAATTATGCAATCTTTACAAAAAAGTATAATTTGCTGAATGAGTGATGATATGATAATATTATCTATAATGAATATGAGGTGACAAATTATGGGTGAAGAAAAATTTGGTATAAGTATCAATCGGCTGACGCTTGCCGAGCAGGTGTATATCGATATAGTAGACAGAATTGCAAAAAGAGCTTTAATATCCGGTGAAAAAATAGTAATCCGTCAAATACAGGAGGAATACAAAATCAGTTCTTCTGTAGCCAGGGATACTTTAAATCTTCTGCATCACTTTGGATTTGTGGAATCCTTTGGCAATGCCGGAAATCGTATTGTTACAGCAGCCATTGAGGAAATGGAACATGTTATAGAGGTTTACATGCATACATCGACGATTGCCGTTGTTTTGGCCTTTAAACATGGGCAGGAACAGCTGATAGAGAAATTGAAGGACAATTATAATGAACAGCTTCGGTGTATGAAAGAAGATCCTGCAAAGTGTGGGAGATTACATGCTGATTTTATTAATCTTATAAGTGATTATTGCGGAAACTTTATATTTCCGCAGATAGAAGACCCTTTGCTGGGGAGGATGGTAGTTGCTTTTGGATACTATGAAAATGTATATGGAACGCCGGAGACAATGGCAGATTGTGAGAATATAATTAAAGCATTTGAGGAAGGGGATGAAGACGGGGCTATTAAACTTATACAGAAACAGGCAGAATATCTGCAAAAATATTTACATGCAGCGGAAACGATGGTGTAAAATAAATTTCTCCTCTTGCATTTCTTTCTCATTAGTTATATAATTGTATTAGTAATCTAATACAACAATATATTAATACAAGAAGAAGGGGCGACATGAGAAGCTTAATACAAATTCAAGAGATGTACAAAATATACAACCCTGGCGAGGATGAGGTACGCGCCTTAGACGGAGTGAGTCTTGAAATCAGCCAGGGTGAATTCGTGGCCATTATCGGCCATTCCGGTTCCGGAAAGTCCACACTTATGAATATGCTTGGATGTCTGGATGCTCCCACTACAGGTAAATATTATTTAAACGGAAAGGATATTTCTCAGATGACGGACAATGAGCTGTCAGATATCCGCAACAGAGAAATCGGTTTTATTTTCCAGAGCTTTAATCTGATTGCCAATCTGGATGCCCTCGGCAATGTGGAGCTTCCCCTTATTTACCGTGGGATTTCAAAGCGGGAGCGAAGGCAGGTGTCAAGAGAAGCCCTGGAGATGGTAGGCCTGAAAAAGCGTATGAAGCATAAGCCGGCAGAGATGTCAGGAGGACAGCAGCAGCGTGTGGCGGTAGCGAGAGCTATTGCCGCAGAGCCGCCCATTATCCTGGCAGACGAGCCTACGGGAAACTTAGATTCCCATTCTACGGCAGAGATTCTGAATATACTTAAGAAGCTTCATGAGGCAGGAAAAACTGTTATTATGATTACCCATGATTCAGATATCGCAGAACAGGCAGAGCGCATAATCCGAATTAAGGACGGAAGAATAGAAGGCGAATATACTGGACGAAGTGAAAGCAGCAACGGAAAAACTAAGGAGGAGGATCAGTATGTTTAAAAAGAGAATTAAGGAAGAAGCGGTGCAAAATGAGGCGCCGCAGAATGAAACTGTACAGAATGAGTTTATACAAGGAGGAGAATCAGACCCTTTAAAAGCTCCGAAAAAGAAGCTTCCCGGGTGGATGATTATTCCTATTCTGGCAGTTTTAGCTCTTGCAGTCTGGGGGATAACGAAGCTTGCCCCATCAGAGAGGGCAGGGACTGCACTCTCGGTAGTAACCGCCGGGAAAGGAAACGTCAGGCAGACCTATAATACATCGGGAACTGTGGAGAGTGAGCGGACGAAGGTATTTTATTCCCCGGTAAATGCACCGATTGCAAAATGCAGTGCAAAGGCAGGAACCGAGGTGAAGGCGGGAGAGATGTTAGTTACCTTTGATGTAACAAATCTTGAGCGTGACAATGAGCAGTCAAAGCTTAACGAGCTGTCCGCAAAGTATTCGAATCAGGATGCCATAGAGCAGAGTAACCGCGCGGCGGCAAGCGCTGCGCAGGCAGAGGTACAGGCGGCAAATGCAGAAAGCACTTTAAGAAACAGAATCAGTGAAAAGCAGAATCAGATAAACCAGCTTGAACAGGCGGCAAATGCGGCGGCAGGAGAGGCTTCGGCTAACGTTGCAAAGGCGGAGGAGCTTCAGCAGAAGATGCAGGAAAATCTTAATCAGCAGAGTACGAAAAAGGCAGAAAAGGAAAATGCAGACAGGGAGCTTGCTAATTTGGCGCCGGATGCCGAAGAGGCAGCGAAAGAGGAAGTAAGGAAACGGGCTGAGGATGCGACAAATGCGCTCAGCGCTTTAGAACAGGAATACCGGACCTTAGAGCAGCAGATGGGTCAGATTGGCGGCACGGACGCATCAGGAGTAATGCAGGAGCTTGCCGCGGCAAAACAGGAGATGGAGGCTTTGTCTGCAAGCCTTACGGATCTGCAGAACAGTAAAAGTCCGTCTGTAGATACCGGCATCACCAGCGGCCAGCAGAGCAATATGCAGGTATCGGAGAATCTGGCGGAGCTTGCCGTACTGACAACAGAGGAGCTGTTAAATAAGGGGAAGGAAGGCATTAAGGCAGAGTTTGACGGAATCATAGCAAATGTTCAGGCTGTAGAGGGAAGCTCTGCAGTTCAGGGAAGCGAGTTATTTACCCTTGTAAGCAGCAAGGACGTGTATGTAAGCCTTGAGGTCCCTGCAAACGATTTTGATAACCTTAAGACCGGCAGCAGTGCAGAAGTTAAGATTGGAAAGAAAACCTACACAGGGAAGCTTAGCTCCATTGATAGAATCGCACTTCCCAATGAGAAGGGAAATCCGGTTATAAAGGCCAAAGTCCACATTACAAACCCTGATGAAAATGTATATATCGGCGTTAATGCCAAGGTAACTTTAAATGTAGCTGAGGCAGAGAATGTCCTCTTTCTTCCAGTGGAGGTACTCAATACGTCGGCGGACGGAGACTTTGTCTATGTTCTTCAGGAAGGCATTGTAAAGAAACAGCCCGTAGAGCTTGGAGTTGTTTCGGGAAACAGGGCAGAGATTGTAAGCGGCCTTGAGGAAGGCGCGGAGGTAGTGTCCGATACAGGAGGCAGTATAACAGAAGGAATGAAGGCAACAGCAGTTGAGGAGCAGTAATATGGGGCAGTTTGGCGAATATGTAAAGATGGCTCTTTACAACATCAAAGAAAACAAAGGGCGTTCCTTTCTTACCATGCTTGGCATTATCATCGGAATTTCCTCTGTCATTACGATCGTTTCTATCGGAAGCGGCCTGAAGGCAGACGTTATGTCTACCGGAGATGTAAAGAGTGTGTCGGTCATGACCGACGCTAAGGAGACTACGAATCTGGAGCTGATTACATGGGAGGATATACAGGCATTAAAGGACGGCCTGGGGGAACGTATTACAGGAATTTCAAGCATTGTTCAGGTTATAGGAAAGACAGAGACGAGGAAAGGGAGCTTTGATGCTTATGTATTTCTCACTACTCCCGATGAGGTAAATAATCCGTCAGATCTCCCTGTCATCCGAGGAGAATATTTTAAGGATGAAGATGTGCTGAATGCAGAATTAACCTGTATTTTAGATAAAGCCAGCGCATTATATTTGTTTGGAAATATAGATGTAGTGGGTATGGATCTGGACCTGGAAATTGAAAATACGGTGCAGACTTTCCATATTGCCGGAGTACGGGACGGTGATCCGGAGGTGATGGCAGCAAATGAAGAGGCCATGAAGCTTTTTGGTATGGAAATGCCGGTTATACTGGAGGCGCCGTATACAGTTTCTGAAAACTGGGGCGAGCAGCCGGAAAATTTTTCTTCCATTATTTTATATCTTGCTGAAGGGGAGGAAGAAAACGCAGCGGCACAGGCTGCTATCCGTCTTTTAAATTCCAGGCACAAAAATGACGGAGATAATCTGTTTATCAAACAGCAGCAGTCGGAGGATATGCTGAATGCAATGGGAACCGTGCTGGACGGCGTGACGGCATTTATTGCATTTGTGGCCGGTATTTCCCTTCTGGTAGGCGGTATTGGAGTTATGAATATTATGCTGGTTTCCGTCACAGAGAGGACAAGAGAAATTGGAATACGTAAGGCATTAGGAGCAAGAACATCTTCCATTATTGCACAATTTCTGTGTGAATCCGCGATTATATCCGGAATTGGAGGTGTAATTGGTATTTTAATAGGAGCGGGCATATCAGGGCTCGTTTCTGTACTAGAGATTGGAGGCCTGTCCGCCAGACTCTCACCAACAGCAGTGATTCTCACCACATGCTTTTCCTGTGGTGTTGGAATTATATTCGGAATCTATCCGGCCAGAAAAGCAGCCCGGATGAGTCCGATCGAGGCGTTAAGACAATTATAAAGGAGGAATGAGATTATGTTTAAGCCAAAGACATTACTGAAAGTAGTATCAATTCTTTTGATGATAGGGGGTGTGCTGGGAATATTCGGAACCATATTAAGCTATGCAATGCTTCCAAAGCTTTCGGACATTCCAGGCATTGATATGAGCCTGATTACAAATGCGCTGACTCCCCTTAACCTGATCATGTCTCTCATCAGCGGGATATCAGCGATTGCAGCGGGGTTTTTCGGATTCAGCGGGAAATCCGTAAAATGGCTGCTCATTACTGCCGGAATTTATACGGTCATCCTGCTCATATCCGAGGTACAGACCGTAATGAACGGTATGGCTACAGCATTTATGATTGTGGACTTTATTGTACCGTCGCTGTACTGGTGGGGATTTTATCAGTCAAAGTAAAAATGAAACACTTGACCGTCTGCTCCCATACATGATAAAGTTAAGGAAATTACTTTTAGGGGGAATGAGAGATGAAGAAAAACAATCCGGCGGCGCTATTGCCCATAGGTGTGTTTTTGGTGATGTACCTGGGACTTGGAATTTTATTTGAATATGTAATGCGGATTCCGATGGGATTTTACAATATTCCTATTGTGGTTGCATTTCTTACGGCAATTTTAGTTGCCTGCCTGCAGAACCGGGAACTAAAATTTGATGATAAGCTGGAGCTTATGGCACAGGGGATGGCGGATAAGAATATCATTACAATGCTCCTGATTTTCCTTGTGGCAGGCTCCTTTGTAGGGGTTGTGGGGAGAAGCAGCGCAGAAAGTGTCGCGTATTTTATGCTTTCTTTGATTCCAGCGCGGTTTGCGGTGGCAGTATTGTTTGTGGTGGCTTGTTTTGTTTCTACGGCCATGGGAACCTCTGTAGGAACGATTACGCTGATTGCCCCGATTGCCGTTGCGGTATCACAGGCTTCCGGCTTTAATCTGCCGCTGTGTATCGGCGCCGTTATGGGAGGCGCGATGTTTGGGGATAATTTGTCCTTTATATCCGATACAACGATTGCCGCCTGCAATGGCCAGGGCTGCGCTATGAAGGACAAGTTCAGGGAAAACTTTGGGATTGCGTTTCCGGCAGCGCTTGTTACGCTGGCGCTGATTCTTGTATTGTCATTCCGCACACCATTAAACGGTACTGTGTCCCATGGTTATAATCTGGTGCAGATTGTTCCCTATGTGCTGGTTCTGATTGGCGGGATCATCGGAATTAACGTATTTGTTGTCCTGCTGATTGGAATTGCGTCCGGATCCTTTATTATGCTTGTAACCGGGCAGACTGCGCCCACAGAGCTTCTGGCAAATATGGGTTCCGGCGTTTCCGGAATGTTTGAGACATGTATGGTGGCGGTTCTTGTTGCCGCTATGTGCTCGCTGATTCGGGAATATGGCGGATTTGAAGCGCTCCTTTCCGCAATTCGCCGCGTCTTTAAAGGAAATAAGGGCGGACAGCTTGGAATGGGAGTTTTAGTTGGGACAATGGACATCGCCACAGCAAATAATACAGTTGCAATCGTTATGGCCAATCCGATTGCCCGGGAGATGTCGGAAGAATATGGAATTTCTCCCCGTAAAGCGGCGTCCCTTCTCGATACATTTTCCTGTGTCTTTCAGGGGGTGATTCCATATGGAGCACAGATGCTGGTGGCAATTTCTGCGGCAAATGAGATGGGTTTTGAATTATCGGCTTTTGATATTATTCCCAACCTCTTCTATCCGGGAATGCTTCTTTTAAGCTCCCTGGTTTTTATTTTTCTGATACCGCAGAAAAGCGGGAAATAACAGGGAATGTACATTAAACAGCACAAGAATACCGGGTTTCGGTTTCTTGTGCTGTTTGGAATTTAGAGGTATTCCCGGAGATCTTTGGAAAGCTTTTCCTCAATAGAAATGAGCTTTTTACAGATTCCTTTGGAAACGTGATCTGCATTTTCATATTCATTCAGATATTTCTGCAGGGATTTGATGCCCATGTCACATCCGTCTGTAATCAGGCTGGCTGCCGTTTCATCACTTTCATTAAGTCCAAGCATTATATTTGTTTTAATCCAGGACATACCTTTGGCAATCGTGCCCGGCTCCTTGTACATGCCGCCGTGTTTTGTCAGAAGGGTATGAATTTCATCGCCCAGCTTTAGATGCTCCTCTTTACTGTCAGTAAGTATTGTTCGTAATTTGTCGTTTTGAATTTTATCAAGCGTTTCATTTATAGAGTCTACTGCCATTTTTGTACCTGCATCACATTCCTGAAGCAGGCATACGGTATCCTTATTATCCATAAATAACCTCCATTATGATTTTAGATATTACTATTCCCCAAGATATATGAAATTATTATAAAATAATCCTGATTATTCTATTTATATCTAACTGCCAGACTTGGTTGATGCCAGATAAGGATAAATTTTTTGACCTATACATAGGTTCTTTTGATTGAGTATCAGCTTTCCATATGTTATAATGAACTCGTGTAATTGAAAAGAAAGTAGGATGCGATTTTCCGATGGATGCCCTCTAGTCTAACGAAAGAGGGTGATGCCCTATGAGTATAATGGAAGTTCTTACATTATTACTTGTATTGTTTGCGGCTCTGTCTTACATAGACAATCATAAAAAGAAATAAGCATCCCTACCGCCCAAGTTTGGATGCTTATTTCTTATAATCATTTTTACTGAGGGCAATCGGAGATTCAATTCCGATCACTTCTAAGTAGATTATACATGAGAGCTGCTTGATTTTCAAGTGGCTCTTTATATTATTTATCAGAAATATATTGAAAGACGGGATTGTGGCTGATACAATCCGATGCTCGCTATTTTTGTGGACACTATCACAGGACAATTTTTCTGCACATCCTACGTCGTGTCTTTACTTTCCGAGAAAGAAAATAATTGAACCTGTCGGTTGTGAGAAGATCAACATATATAATCCCAACCGTATCGTCTTAAACACATACTTAATTTTTATCCTTATCTAGTTTCATTCTTGTTTTACCAACATTTACATGCTATGATAATATATAACAGATATATCGGGAAGCGGATGTATCAATGAAAGGAGAGGTTTATCATGGGATTTTTAACAGGAAAGACAGCGATTATCACAGGAGGCGGACGTTCCGTATTAAGCGACGGACGGTGTGGATCCATTGGATATGGAATTGCCACAGCTTATGCGAAAGAGGGAGCAAATATTGTTATTACCGGACGTAATGTAAAGAAGCTGGAGGATGCAAAGGAAGAGCTGGAGAGACTGTACGGAATTAAGGTTCTGGCTGTGCAGGCAGACGTTTCTGCCGGGGCGGATAATGAAGCAGTTGTGGGAAATGTTGTAAAGCAGGCAATGGATACATTCGGCCGTATTGATGTTCTTATTAACAATGCACAGGCATCGGCATCAGGCGTTACACTTGAGGATCATACAACAGAGCAGTTTGATCTTGCTGTTTACTCGGGTCTTTATGCCACCTTTTATTATATGAAGGCATGCCACCCGTATCTTAAAGAGACGAAAGGAAGCGTTATTAACTTTGCATCAGGAGCGGGACTCTTCGGTAATTTTGGACAGTGCGCATATGCCGCTGCAAAAGAGGGCGTCCGCGGACTTACAAGAGTAGCGGCTACCGAGTGGGGAAAGGATGGAATCAATGTAAATATTGTCTGTCCCCTTGCATGGACTGCGCAGCTTGAGAATTTTGAAAAAGCATATCCGGAGGCATTTAAGCAGAATGTTAAGATGCCGCCGGCAGGACATTACGGCGACTCTGAGTTAGAAATAGGGCGTGTATGTGTACAGCTTGCTTCTCCGGACTTCAAATATATGAGCGGCGAGACGATTACACTGGAAGGCGGTATGGGACAGAGACCATAGTATGTATATGTTATATAAAAAATCCCCATCAAGGTGCATGGGGATTTTTTTATGTCCGAAATTTATTCTTATCATATCAAGGATAATGGGAATGCTAGGAGATGGGCTCAAAATCGGCCGCACCGTGCTTGCATAGCGGACACACGAAATCATCCGGCAGCTCGTCGCCCTCATATACGTATCCACACACAACGCACACAAAGCCTTTCTTCCCGTCTGTGTCTGGCTTTGGCTTTACATTGCTCTGATAATAGTTGTAAGTCATAGTTTCCACATTGGAAATGACGCGTGCTTCCGTTACAGTACAGATAAACATTCCATGTGTATCCAAATCCACATATTGCTCTACCTTAAGAGACATGAAGGCATTGATATATCTGGGCAGAAATACAAGGCCGTTATCAGAACGCAAGGGCGTGCAGTCGGCAAACTTATCCACATTTCTTCCGCTTTGGAAACCGAAATTCTGGAAAACCTTAAATGGCGCTTCGGTTGAAAGACAGTTTACATTCATAATGCCGGTCTGTTTAATCACATGATGGGAATAATTTGCCTTATTAATGCAGACTGCCACCCGATTGGGGCTGTCTGTAACCTGGGAAACAGTATTTACAATCAGGCCGTTATCCTTTTTGCCGTCGTTGGAGGTAACCACATACAGACCATATCCGATCTTAAACAGGGCAGTCAGATCGTTCTTATTGGCAGTCTCGTCATGCTGCGCCAGATAATCCTTGCAGAATTCCTCTGCAAGAGCCTCAAGCTGTGCGCTGCTTTCCTCGTTTAATGCGGACTTGATAGACACAGTTGTATCTGCAAAGGTAATATTTTTAGAGCCCTCAAACATTTTCTTCATTACTTTTGCAGCAAGGGGCGCCCAGGAACCATTTTCAATCAGACCAATTTTGCGGTTCTGGAAGTTGCGTTCTGTAAGGTGTGTAATAAATTCACGCATAAACGGGAAAATCTCTGCGTTGTAGGTTGTAGTAGCGAGGATTAACTTACCATAGCGGAAAGCGTCTTCCACAGCCTCTGCCATATCGCAGCGGGCAAGGTCATTTACAGCAACTTTTGGACAGCCTTTAGCTCGAAGCTTGTCTGCCAGCAATTCTACGGCTTTTTTTGTATTTCCATAGACAGAGGTGTAGGCAATGACAATCCCCTCCGTCTCAATTCCGTAGGAGGACCATGTATTGTAAAGCCCCAGATAATAACCAAGATTTTCCGTAAGAACCGGTCCGTGGAGCGGACAGATTGTCTGAATATCAAGTCCGGAAGCTTTTTTAAGAAGATTCTGTACCTGTGAGCCGTATTTTCCTACAATGCCGATGTAATAGCGCCGTGCTTCACAGGCCCAGTCCTCGTCTGCATCCAGAGCGCCGAATTTACCGAAACCATCTGCGGAAAAGAGTACTTTATCGCAGGAGTCGTAGGTTACGATAACCTCCGGCCAGTGAACCATCGGTGCGGCTATGAAGGACAGTTCATGTTTTCCGAGAGACAGAGTATCGCCTTCCTTTACAACAAGCTGTCTTTCTTCAAAATCTGTTCCAAAGAATTGTTTCATCATTGCAAATGCCTTTGCAGTAGAAACAATTTTTGTATTTGGATATGTTTTCATAAAGTTTGCAATATTGGCGGAGTGATCAGGCTCCATATGCTGAATAATCAGATAATCCGGGCATTTTCCGTTTGCGGCGGTCTGGATATTATCCAGCCATTCATGAGTAAAGCGTGCGTCAACGGTATCAAAAACTGCAATTTTTTTGTCCAGGATTACATAAGAATTGTATGCCATCCCATTCGGAACAACATATTGTCCTTCAAAAAGATCAATGTCATGATCATTTACGCCTACATATTTAATATCGTTAGTAATCGTCATTATTATCTGTTCCTCCTTTTGTTTGTCTATGAGACATTATAACATAATATAGTTCTGTTACAAGACAGAATATGGAAATCTTTTGCACGTCTTTATGTACACGAGGGGTAATATGGGAAAATAGAAATAACTGCCGTACGCACCTGTACGGCAGTTATAAAATAAGCTGCACTAATAGCTTTTAAAGAATACATTTCCGGCAACGTTCACACCGGTTACACCCTGCTGTGCTGCAAACCAGTCAGAGTAGAAGAAGTAGCAGTCTGCAACAGAGGCATAACGGGTACCTCCTATTACCGCTTGAGCGGCTGAATATGCACTGGCGGACGGCCCTCTGGAAAGAACACCATTCAAAACTGCATTGCCTGCGGGATAAAACTGTCCCGGCTGATAGATGACATCCGGAATAGTATTCGGAAAGCTTGGACTGTATACCCGGTTCATAATAACAGTTCCTACCGCCAGCATACCGTCATAGCTGGCTCCGGCTTCGCATTCCAGCACTGCAGCCAAAAGAGCAACGTCACTCACATTTGCATTCATGGAATCGCCGCTTTCAATAAAGCCTCCTCCGCTGCCGTCAGAAATGCTGCCGCCGCTGCTGTTGCTGCCTGAACTTCCTCCGTTTTGGTTTCCTGACGTATTTCCGCCTACAGAGCCGGAAACCTCGTTGTTCTTTGCAGTTTCAAGGGCTGCTTCGGCTGCTCTTGCATGCTCAAGCTGCGCGCTGTAATCCGCAAGGGCGCCGGAGGTAGAAGAGATTCTGGATGTCAAAGCTTCCTTTTTCTGGGTTAATTCCTCCTGCATGGAAGACAGCTCGTCCTGCTTTTCGGTCAAAGCATTCTGTTTTTCCTCCACAACACTGCATATTTCATGAAGCTCGTCCAGCATGTCTCTGTCATATTCACTAATTGTTGAGACATATTCTGCTTTATTTAAAAAGTCCGACATATTTTCAGATGAAAATAAAATTGTGAGAAGGGAAAGATTGCCGCCCTCATACATAAATTTAATTCTGTTTTTCATAGATGAATATTGTGAATCTTCATTCAGCTTGGCTGCGGCCAAATCAAGTTTGGTCTTTTCAACCTCTTCAGCCATGTTCTCAATCTGGGTGGCAACATCATCAAGCTCCTGCCCCAGAGAAGACAGCTCACTGTTTAGACTGTTTAGTTCGCTCTGTAATTCAGAAGTTTTACCTTCAAGCTCACTGGATGAAGGTGTTGCATATACCGAAGTATTCGCAGAAGCAATTGTTACGGTACAAAAAAGTCCGAGACTCAACCGTAATATCCGTTTCTTTTTCCTACTAATCATATACATATCCTTTCTTTTTGTTAGCGAGTGCTTTTATATTATACAACAAATTGCTTTATAAAGCAAACTTTGTTAGAATAAAAAATAAATAAATTTTTGAAACAGGAAAGGAATGGATGGTTTATGAATAAAATTAAGATGATTGCATTTGATCTTGACGGTACGCTTCTGACAACAGATAAGAAGCTTAAAGAATATACCAGAAACGTGCTTGAAAGAGTGATGAAAAAGGGAATTGAAGTGGTTCCCGCCACAGGGAGGCCGATGATGGGAGTGCCGCCGGAAATTTCCGGCTTCCCTGGCATACGGTATATAGTAACCTCTAACGGGGCGAGGGTAATAGAAAGAGAAAGCAAAAAAACATTATATTCTATGCTTCTTTCCTATGAAAGTGCAAAAGAAATATTGGCTATTTTCAGGGAATATGATACAATGCGAGATATATTCTATGACGGCCAGGGATATACGGAGGGGAAAAAGACGGCATATCTTGAGCGGTATATATCAAATCCAGCTATGGCGGGATACCTGCGTGCTTCAAGAATACCGGTGGATGATATCGACCAGATGTTTTCAAGAGAACACAGAGCAGTTGACAAGGTGCAGGCCCTTTTTGCGGATCCGAAAGAACGGGAGGAGGCATTTTTAAGACTTAAAAAGCTTTCTTTTGCAGAGCCGTCATGCTCTGTAAGGAACAATATAGAGGTGAATGGGGCAGGAGTACATAAAGGTATTGCACTCAGGAGGCTTGGTGAGAGGCTGAAGATTACGTCAGAAGAGATTATGGCGTTTGGAGACGGCGTCAATGATATACGGATGCTTCAGGAGGCCGGAAGAGGAATAGCAATGGCAAATGCAGTACAGGAGGTAAAAGACGCGGCAGACGACGCGGCACTGTCCAACGACGAAGAGGGCGTTGCAAAATATATAGAAGATCATGTGTTGGGCTAAGAAAAGGAGAAGAAGATGTTAGACGTATTAAAAGTTATTATTCTTGGTATTGTAGAAGGTATTACAGAGTGGCTTCCGGTAAGCAGTACCGGGCATCTGATACTGGTGGGAGACTTGCTCTCCCCTGGTATGAGCGACGCATTTATGGAAATGTTTAACGTGGTCATACAGCTTGGGGCGATTATGGCGGTAGTAGTCATATATTTCCATAAGCTGAACCCGTTTTCGCCGCGTAAGACCAACAAGCAGAAGATGCTTACATGGCAGATGTGGATTAAGGTAGTAATAGCGTCCGTTCCTGCAGGCGTGGTGGGCATACTATTTAATGATATTTTGGATGAGCTTTTCTATAAGCCGCTTCCGGTTGCCATTATGCTGATCGTCTACGGCGTTCTCTTTATTATTGTAGAAAATAAAAATGCAAGAAGACCTCCGTCCGTGACCAAAATATCAGAGCTGACTGTGTCCATGCTTCTGTGGATAGGCTTTTTTCAGATGCTGGCGCTTATTCCGGGTACCTCTCGTTCCGGTGCAACGATTGTGGGAGCATTGCTCATCGGGGTGTCAAGAGAGGTAGCGGCTGAATTCACCTTCTTCCTCGCAATTCCGGCCATGTGCGGAGCAAGTCTTTTAAAGCTTATAAAGTTTGGATTCCATTTTACGGGCGCGGAGTTTGGCCTTCTGATACTGGGATGCGTTGTTTCCTTTGGGCTATCAATTGCAGCAATTAAGTTTTTGATGAATTATATTAAGAAGAATGACTTTAAGATATTTGGTTATTACCGTATTATACTGGGCGGCATCATTGTCATTGTAACGCTCATCAAAATGATTTTTGCATAAAAATGTATACTATAAGTGGCTTATTACATAAAATTATGTGTAAAAAGCCACTTGTTTTTTATGCAAAGTATGATAGAATATGTAATATATTTGCATAAATATACAAAAAATTAAGATTTACCGGGAGGAAATAATGATGAAGATGAAGAAACTGTTAAGTGCAGCATTAGCGGCAGTATGCGTATTTTCACTGGCAGCATGCGGCGGCAAGGAAGAGGAGAATAAAAAAATCGAGATAGGTGATTCGAAGGATTTTGCAACCCTTACCATTGGGGTTCAGCAGGGAACAACCGGTGATCTGGCATGTTCGGAGCTTGTAGACAAGGACGCTCAGATGAAACGTTATCCAAAGGGAGCCGCTGCGGTTCAGGCGTTAGAGGCAGGAAAGCTTGACTGCGTTGTCATTGACGCACAGCCGGCGGCAAAGTTTGTGGAGAAGAGCGATGATTTAAAGATTATCGACGGTATTTTTGATGATGAGCAGTATGCAATCTGTATCAAGAAGGGGAATACAGAGCTTCTTGACGGGATGAACAAGGCCCTTGGCGAGCTTAAGGATGAGGGAACTCTTGATAAAATTATTGCAAATTATATCGGTGATGATATCGGAAGCTTTACATATGAAACACCGGAAGGAACAGATCACTCCAAGGGTACGCTTGTTATGGCTACAAACGCAGAATTTGAGCCTTACGAGTACCATGAAGGAGATGAGATTATCGGAATTGATGTGGATATTGCCCGGGCAATCTGTGATAAGATGGGTTATGAGCTTAAGATTGAGGATATGGAGTTTGATTCCATTCTTCCGGCTGTTGAGGCAGGAAAGGCCGATTTCGGCGCGGCAGGAATGACTGTTACAGATGAAAGAAAAGAAAATGCGGACTTTACAGATACCTACGCAAATGCAACCCAGGTAGTTATCGTGAAGAAATAGGTGAAATCATGGCGGATTTTTCAGCAAAGTTTTATGCGAACTTTATTAAGGACGATCGCTGGCTTGGCCTTGTAACAGGTTTAAAGGTAACGATTATCGTTACCCTTGAGGCGCTGCTTCTGGGTGTTGTGATAGGATTTCTGATAGCAATCATAAGATCCTATCATGACAAGACCGGAAAATTCAAAATATTAAATGCCGTAAGCCGTGTTTATCTGACGGTTATCCGGGGAACCCCCACCATGATTCAGATCCTGATTATGTATCTGGTTGTGTTCGGCTCCTCTTCGATGGATTCTATCATCATCGGAGGAATTGCTTTTGGCATTAACTCGGGAGCCTATGTTGCGGAGATTATCCGTTCCGGTATTATGTCCATTCCGGAGGGGCAGACAGAAGCCGGAAGAAGTCTGGGACTTAGCTACAGCCAGACTATGTGGCTGATTATTGTGCCCCAGGCATTTAAAAATGTCCTTCCGGCTCTGGTGAATGAGATGATTGTTCTCATAAAAGAAACTGCAATTATTGGCTACATAGGCGAGCAGGATCTGACGAAGGCGGCAATGATTATTCAAAGCCGGACCTTTGATGCATTTATGCCCCTTCTTGCTGCAGCAGTGATTTATCTTGCCCTTGTCATGCTGCTTACGTTCTTTATGAACAGGCTGGAAAGGAGGTTAAGGAGTAATGAACGTTAACCGGAATGTGAATCAGGAAACCTTGATAGAGGTGAAAGATCTGCGTAAGGTATTTGGAAAAAATGAGGTTCTGACCGGCATTACAACAGAGATTAAACGGGGGGAAGTGGTGGTTATCATCGGGCCTTCCGGCTCAGGGAAGTCCACCTTCCTCCGGTCCTTAAATCTGCTTGAACCGCCGACAGAAGGGACGATTCTGTTTGAGGGCGTCAATATTACAGACCCAAAGACAGATATCGATCTGCACCGTCAGAAAATGGGAATGGTATTTCAGCATTTTAACCTGTTCCCACACAAGACAATTTTAGAAAATATTACCCTTGCTCCGGTTGTCCTAAAAAAAATGACAAAGGAAGAGGCAGATAAAAAGGCGAAGGAGCTTCTTGAACGTGTAGGACTGTCAGATAAGGCAGATACATATCCTGAACAGCTCTCCGGAGGACAGAAGCAGAGAATCGCAATTGTCCGTTCTCTTGCTATGGATCCGGATGTTATGCTCTTTGACGAACCTACCTCCGCACTGGATCCGGAGATGGTAGGGGAAGTGTTGGAGCTTATGAAGCAGCTTGCCCGGGACGGAATGACAATGGCGGTTGTTACCCATGAAATGGGATTTGCAAAAGAGGTAGCGACAAGAGTTGTATTTATGGACGAGGGCCAGATAAAGGAAGAAGGAACGCCGGAGGAATTCTTTGGGTGTCCGAAGGATGAACGGCTTAAGGAGTTTTTGTCGAAGATTTTATAGGGATAACGGCATGTAATGATAAAATAAAAAACTTTTATTTTACAAAAATAAAAGAAAGATATATGCTTAATACGCAAAAAACAATCGCAGTTAACAAAATCTGCGATTGTTTTAATGTAAAGGCAAACAGCATACGCTCAACTTAACAAGCAATCCCGCGCATATTTCGTAAATATCTTTGCCGCCGGCGACAGTTCGTCGTAGGATGCTGCTGCGATGCCAAGCGTGCGGTTTGCGTGGGGAGCTAAGGGTCTCGCTTCAAACTTATAATTTCTGTCTTTTATGATAAGCTCAGGCAGGATGCTGATTCCAAGGCCATGCTCCACCATAGACAATATGGAAAAATCATTGCTCATGGTATATTTTATGTCTGGTTTTACGTGATGGTTTTTTAAAAGCTGGTGCACTTCATTTATATGAGTGTACTCCGACACAATAAAGGGAATGTCTTCAAGCCATTCAATGGGGATTTCACTGTGGGCAGCGAAGGGATGGTCTGAAGGCATGACTGCCAGCATGGGATCCTCATATACAGGAATGAATTCATAGGGCTGATGCTTTTGGAAGCTTGTGAAGCCTACGTCTGCCTTATGGCTCTGAAGCCAGTCGACAATGTCCTGTTCATTGCCCTCGTCTATATCAAAGGTGATGCCGGGATATTCTTTTTGGAAGCTGTAAATGATTTTGGGAAGCCAGTGGATGGTACAGCTTGTAAAGGAAGCTATTTTTATTATGCCTCTTTTAGCTCCTTTTAAGAAGGAGATCTCCTGGTTTAGAGATTCATTTGCAGAAAGGAGGCTCCGGATAGAAGGGACGAGGGATAATCCTTCGTCTGTAAGCGTTACGCCATGATGGCTTTTAATGAAAAGCGGAATACCGGCCTCCTGCTCCAGCGCTTTCATCATCTGGGTGATTCCGGACTGGGTGTAGCCCAGAACTTCGCCTGCTTTCGTAAAATTTCCTAAATCAGCTACAGTGAGAAATACATTTAATTTTTTTAAATCCATGACGCCCTCCCGACTCAGTCTGCCTGTTAGCTGAGTACAGTATAGCACTGATTAAAATGAAAATACAATAAAATAATGAAAAAGGAGTGTAGAGTACGATGAAGTTTGTAGAATTCGATAACAGTAAAAAAAAGGAACAGCTCATACAGGTGGTTTATGCCTTTGGAGGAAGTCTTTTGTTTGCGCTGGGAGTGAATCTGATTATTGTGCCGATGGGGCTTTATAACGGAGGCTTTATGGGTATTTCCCAGCTTTTCCGTACTCTAATTGTAAGCGGGCTTCACATCCCGATTCCGGCGGGAGTGGATCTTGCGGGTATGGTATATTTTATTATTAATGTTCCTCTTCTTTATATGGGACTTCGGATCATGGGGAAGGAATTTGCAGTTAAAACACTCATTACGGTTGCCGTGCAGAGTATTCTGCTTGTAGTAGTCCCGGTGTCCCAGGCACCGGTGATTGATGATTATCTTACAGCCTGTATCATCGGCGGCCTTATAGCGGGAACGGGTACCGGGCTTGTGCTTCGGGGCAGAACATCGGGAGGCGGACAGGATATTATCGGTCTTTGTTTTGCCAAAAAGTATCCCAATGTAAGTGTGGGAAAGATAAATATTATTATGAATGTGTTTGTATACGGAATCTGTCTGTTTCTATTCAATATAGAAATTGTTATATATTCTTTAATTTATGCAACTGTGCTCGCCATGGCGATTGACAGGGTGCATATACAGAATATAAATACCAGCGCCATGATTTTTACGAAAAAGACTGGGATTTCCAAAGCAATCATGGAGCAGACCGGGCGGGGAGTTACGAACTGGGACGGGGAAGGGGCATATACCAATAAGACCTCCTATATCCTCTTTGTAATGATATCTAAGTATGAGGTGGCGCAAATTAAAAGGATTGTACATAGCATAGATCCCCACGCATTTATGATATTCACAGAAGGATGTTCGGTAGACGGGAACTTTGAAAAAAGGCTGTAAAATTACTGATAAAGGATGATGGGAGTCTAAACAGAGGTATTACCCTGAAGGATGGAAAGAGTTTTGAATTCTGCCGGAAAATCCGAAAAACAAGTTTCCTAATATATTTATTAAAGTGGCAGATGAAGGAATTGGGATTCCGAAATCGGAGTATCCTAATATTTTTAAACGGTTTTACCGGGGTAAAAGCCCGGAAATAAAGAACGAAGAGGGAGCCGGTGTCGGACTCTACCTGGTTCGTCAGACACTGGAGAGACAAGGAGACAGCG
>CAOJQZ010000011.1 GCA_948441955.1 uncultured Lachnospiraceae bacterium
TTATAGTTATCTAAAGGAATGAGAGTAAAGTGCGGCATCGGTATAACCGATGCGTTACTTTTATGAGGGGGAGATAGTTGATGTCCTGTTCAACTATCTGACTTAAAGTATAAAGGAAAATTATGTCCAAAGTGTGTTTAAACTCTTAAACAAATCGAAAATTTCTTAAGAAAACTTTAAAACAAGCTATGGCATGCAGAGAACCTGCTATTTAATTCCCTGCTTTCTGCAGATATCATTCAGACAGCAGCGTTCACAATAAGGCTTGGTCCGTGCTGTACAAACATCCCTGCCATGATAAACAAGCCGGTGGCAGAAATCACTTCCCTCCTCGGGAGGAATTATTTTCCATAGCTCCATTTCCACTTTTTTAGGCTCCTTTATATCCTTCACAAGACCAATACGGTTACAGAGCCGTATGCAGTGAGTATCCGTCACAATTGCCGGTTTGCCAAACACATCCCCCATAATCAGATTGGCGCTTTTTCTTCCCACGCCCGGGAGCTTAAGAAGCGCGTTAAAATCATCCGGTACATGGCCATTATATTCATCCCGCAGAATTTTCATGCAGGCGCTGATATCCCGAGCTTTACTTTTTCCAAGACCGCAAGGCTTTACGATTACCTCAATATCTGCAGTTTCCGCTTCTGCCAGAGCGTTCACATCCGGATATTTTTCATAAAGGTGCTCTACAACTACATTCACTCTTGCATCGGTACATTGTGCGGCAAGACGGACGCTCACCAGAAGCTTCCAGGCCTGGTCATAGTCAAGAGTACAGCCAGCGTCCGGATATTCCTTTTTAAGCCGTTTAATTACTTCTAACGCTAATTCTTTTTTTCTCATATCGTCTCCTTTGTTAGTAGGGGGGGACGTAGTAAAACTAGTTTTACTACGTCCCAGATTGAAAATACCCTGTCCCTATTTTAACATTTTTTTTACAAGAAATATAGTTTTATTTTACTCTGTACCAATTCCACGATATATATTATAATAATGGGGTGCAAAATTCTTTTGAAGCAAAGGCAGGTGAAGCTTATTATGTATAAAATTGAATTACATTTTCATACAGCCCAGTCCAGTCATTGTGGAAGGGTGCCTGCAGAGGATGGAGTGCGGCAGTATAAGGAAGCCGGATATTCAGGGCTTGTTGTCACGGATCATTTTAGTGAGAGGGAACGGGGCGGCGCCGGGGAGCAGAAGTGGGATAAAGTGTGCGAATGTTTCCTTCATGGGTACCGTCATGCAAAGCAGGCGGCGGAAGGGACAGATTTTCAGGTACTTTTAGGTATGGAGATTCGTTTCCCGCATAATGAAAATGATTTTCTTGTTTATGGTTTTACGGAGGAATTTATAAAAGAGCATCCGTGGATTTATATGAAAGAACTGCCGGATTTCAGAAAGATTGCAGAAAAAGAAGGACTTTATATTGTACAGGCACATCCCTTTCGGCCGAAGTGTGTTCTTGCAGATATAGCATATCTTGACGGCATAGAGGTATACAATGGTAATCCGAGGCATGATTCTCATAATGCCCTGGCCCTTCAGGCGGCCCGGGAGCATGACCTTGGAATGACAGTGGGGTCAGATTTTCACCAGCCGGGGGATTTGTGTGAGAGGTGTGCAAAATTTGTACATATCCCGCGCACAGAACAAAAATTGGCAGAAATGCTTCGAAGAGGAGAGTTCAAAATATGAAGAAATACATTAAAACGGGGAAAGTATTTATTTTTAAAGCAGTAGGCCTGTTCCTTATGGGACTTATGCTTACTTCCTGTGCAGACAGGGAGAATGAAAAGGAGGAAAGCGGACGCCAAACTTCAAAAAATGTGTTCGGTTCATTTACTTCTGAAACTCTTGAAGGAACAGAGATTACACAGGACATATTTGCCGAGGCTGATCTTACGATGGTAAATATTTGGGGAACCTTCTGCGGCCCCTGTATCAGAGAGATGCCGGAGCTTGGGGAGATAAGCCGGGAGTACGGCGAAAAGGGTGTCCAAATTGTGGGGATGCTTTGTGATGTGTATGAATCAGGTGATGAGACTGCACTTAAGATTGTGGAGGAAACCCAGGCGGACTATATACATATTGTAGCGTCGTCTGATTTGCAGAACGGGATTTTAAGACAGGTGCAGGCTGTTCCGACAACGATATTTGTAGACAGTGAAGGGAATCAGATTGGAGAGATCTATACCGGCTCACGGGATAAGAAGGGCTGGACGGAGATCATTGAAGAGACTTTGGGAGAGGTTAAATAGATGAATGAAAGAAGGATAAATTGGATTCGGAGGGGATTATTTATTACAGCAACGCTATTTGTGTGCTGCGGGATTCGAAGAGGAGAGCCGTTGGTTGTATTTACAAAAGCAGTGAATATATGTCTGGAGTGTATTGGAATTGGCTGATCGAATAAAAGAAAAATTGCGTTTATGGGTGCAGATTGTCTTCACGGCTCTTACAAATGGTTATTTATATGGATTTGTATCCGGACGTATTTATACGGGACCGCTTAAGACAGTTTGCCTGCCGGGGCTTAACTGTTATTCCTGTCCCGGAGCTTTGGGCTCCTGTCCAATCGGAGCTTTGCAGGCGGTGCTGGGAAGCAGAGATTATAAATTTTCCTTTTATATTGCAGGTTTTTTATTATTTTTCGGTTCCCTGTTTGGCAGATTTATCTGTGGCTGGCTCTGCCCTTTTGGGCTGGTGCAGGATCTTTTATATAAGCTTCCGTTCATCAGGAAGAGAAAAAACCTTCCGGGACACAAATTCCTTGTCCGGTTAAAGTATATCATACTGGGGGTGTTTGTTATGATACTACCCCTTGTTGTTACGGATATTATCGGTCAGGGCAGTCCCTGGTTCTGTAAGTACATCTGTCCGGCCGGGACATTGGAGGCAGGAATACCGCTTACGCTTCTTAATGGGCCTTTGCGGACAGCAGTGGGACATTTGTTTTCCTGGAAAGTACTTGTTTTAATACTTATAGTAATATTATCCTTGTGGGTCTGCCGTCCGTTCTGTAAATATATCTGTCCCCTTGGTGCCGCCTACAGTCTGTTTCATCCGGTTTCTCTGTACCGCTATCATCTGAGGAAGGGATTGTGTATAGGATGTGGAAAATGTAAAGAGGCGTGTAAGATGGACATAAAGGTTTGGGAAAATCCTAACAGTCCGGAATGTATCCGCTGCGGGGAATGTCTGCGCGTATGTCCGACGAAAGCGCTGATACGCCGAAGAAAGGGACACTGATTGACTTCATCTTATATCTGTGGTAAACTCTTTAAGGTGCAAGTGACAAGACACTTGTATACATTATTGTAAACACAGAAGGGATGAAGGAGTATGGAAAAATTTAAGAAGGCTTTGGACCGTATTTTTATTGACGGATTAAGCGCAATGGCACAAGGATTATTTGCAACGTTAATTATCGGAACGATTATTCAGCAAATCGGTACACTAGCAGGCGGTCCTGCAGGCGATATGATTTATGTAATTGGTAAAATTGCAGCATCGCTCACAAGTGCAGGGATCGGTGCGGCAGTTGCCTATAGATTTAAGGAAAGTCCGCTTGTGGTTGTATCGGCTGCAACAGCAGGTATGGTGGGAGGGTTTGCAGGTAAGCTTCTTGCGGGAGCCGTACTTGCAGACGGAGCGATTGTCTATGGGGGGCCGGGAGAACCGCTGGGCGCATTTATTGCCGCTTATGTAGCTGTTTTTTTCGGACATCTGGTGTCCGGGAGAACGAAGATAGATATTCTTGTAACGCCCCTCGTATCGATTGGAACAGGTTCCGCAGTAGGTCTCATTCTGGGGCCTCCTATATCTGGATTCATGACATGGCTGGGTTCTATCATCAACTGGGGAACAGAGCAGCAGCCGTTTCTTATGGGGATTGTAGTATCTGTGCTTATGGGCATGATATTGACACTTCCAATCAGTTCAGCAGCTTTGGGAATTATTTTAAATCTTTCCGGTCTCGCAGCCGGCGCGGCAACAATAGGCTGCTGCTGTAATATGGTAGGGTTTGCCGTTGCAAGCTACAGAGAGAACAAAGTGGGGGGACTTCTGGCACAGGGAATCGGCACGTCTATGCTGCAGGTTCCGAATATAGTAAGAAAGCCGGTAATCTGGCTTCCGGCGATTATATCAAGCGCGGTGCTGGGACCGATAGGGACGCTTGTTTTACATATGACAAGCAATGCAACTGGCTCTGGCATGGGAACAGCCGGACTGGTAGGACAGATTATGACATGGCAGACAATGATACAGACGGAGGCTCCGGTTATTGTTTTTATTAAGATTCTGGCAATTCAGATCATACTGCCTGGGGCCGTTACATTGGGTGTTTCAGAATTCATGAGGAAAAAAGGCCTTATTAAATTTGGCGACATGAAGCTGGAGCTATAGAAAAGAACAGGAGGAAATGAATGACAGGCACAGGAAGGATACACATATATTACGGAGATGGAAAAGGAAAAACGACTGCGGCTATGGGACAGATTATGCGGGCGGCAGGGTGTGGATTTAAGGTGCTTGTCTTTCAGTTTCTAAAAGACAATACATCCAGCGAGAGGGCAGTACTGGAGGCGCTTCCTGCAGTAACATGCCTTCCGGGAAGAGACGACGTAAAGTTCTACAGTCAGATGAATAGTGATGAGCGTACGGAAGCAGCACACTACAATAATAAGGCGTTGGACGAGATTGTAAAATTTTGTTCTCCCTTTGATATGCTTCTTCTGGACGAAGCATTGTGTGCTGTAAAGCTGGGTTTACTGAATGAGGACAAGCTGGTAAGCTTTCTTGAGCATAAGCCAAAGGAGCTGGAAATCATACTGACAGGACATGAAGCTTCCGAGCGTATATTAAAGCTGGGGGATTATGTAACAAAAATGTGTAAGGTCAGACACCCTTATGAAAAGGGCGTGCAGGCCCGGAAAGGGATTGAGTATTAAAACGATAAAGAATCTTAAAATAATATGAAATCCGTCACAGAACCGTTAAAATATGCTATACTGGAAACATGTGAAGGCACACTCTTCGGACATAAAAGGAGAAATGACATATGCAGAATGCGATAAAAAGCTACGAGGATGTGGACAGCTGGAAAACTGTAATGTTTCTATATACGTCAGCATTAAAGGAAGTAGGGACAAAGCTTGAGATATTGAATGATGAATTTCAGCACGTACACCAGTACAATCCAATAGAGCATATTAAGACAAGAGTAAAATCAGCGGAAAGCATCGTGAAGAAATTAAAGAAATATGGATACGAAACCTCCATTGAGAATATGGTAAAATATGTGAACGATATTGCAGGTGTGAGGGTGATTTGTTCATTTACGTCAGATATTTACCGTCTTGCAGAAATGATTGGAAACCAGAGCGATCTGAAAGTACTGGCGATCAAAGACTATATTAAAAACCCGAAGAAAAGCGGATATAAGAGCTATCATATGCTGGTATCTGTTCCTATATTCCTGTCGGACAGTGTGGTAGATACAAAGGTTGAGATACAGATACGTACGATTGCGATGGATTTTTGGGCAAGTCTTGAGCATAAGATCTACTATAAATTCGAGGGAAACGCTCCGGAGTATATCAGCCGGGATCTGCGTGAATGTGCAGAGATCGTGTCCTCCCTGGATGAGAAAATGCTGACCCTTAATGAAGCCATTCAGGCTTGTCTTAATGAAGCATGCGGTATGTAGATATTAGCCGGGGATATTTTATTTCCCGGCCGAATCGGTTTATTGCCCATATTGAGGTCAATGGTTTAAAGGAAACAGTCCATGTAAAAAATACAGGGCGGTGCGCGGAGCTTTTAGTGCCGGGCGCCGTTGTTTATGTACAGAAAAGCCCAAATCCTGCTCGTAAAACCCGCTGGGATCTGATAGGAGTGGAAAAGGATATGCGCATGATAAATATGGATTCTCAGGCGCCTAACAGAATTGTGAAGGAGTGGCTTGAGAAGGAAAATCTTTTTTCAGGTATTACGCTGATACGTCCGGAGTATACATACGGTAATTCCCGTATTGATTTCTATGTAGAAGCCGATGGAAGAAGGATTCTGATTGAAGTCAAGGGAGTGACGCTGGAGGAAAATGGTGTGGTAAGATTTCCGGACGCACCAAGCGAGAGGGCGGTAAAACATGTAAAGGAACTTATACATGCTGTAAAAGAAGGCTTTGAGGCATATGTTTTTTTCGTGATCCAGATGAAGGGAGTCTGTTATTTTACACCAAATACGGATACCCACCCGCAGTTTGCACAGGCACTTCAGGAGGCAGAAAGCCAGGGGGTAAAAATAGTGGCATATGACTGTAATGTGACGGAGGATAGTATATCTATTGCAGACAGAGTGCCGGTGGTTCTTGATAATCCGGTGCTTTTTAAAATTTCAGGAAACAGCTTTCCGGACGATATTATACAATGGTACCGGGAAAACAAGAGAACGCTTCCCTGGAGAGAGACAAAGGATGCTTATCGGATCTGGGTATCAGAAATTATGCTGCAGCAGACAAGAGTTGAAGCGGTAAAATCCTATTATGAAAGATTTCTTCGTGAGCTTCCGACAGTAAAGCTGCTGGCGGAAGCAGGGGAGGATAAGCTTCTTAAGCTGTGGGAAGGCCTTGGATACTATAATCGGGTAAGAAATATGCAGAAGGCTGCAAGGCAGATAATGGTGGACTATCATGGTGAATTTCCGAATACCTATGAAGAGATACGTTCACTTGCCGGAGTTGGAAATTATACGGCAGGCGCAGTGAGCTCTTTTGCTTATGGCATTCCCAGACCTGCAGTGGATGGGAATGTGCTTCGGGTCATTACCCGTATTATAGGAGACGACGGCGATATTATGAAGCAAAGCACCAGGAGACGGATAGAGGAGGAGATTCAGAAGGTAATTCCAGAAGGGGCGGCAGGTGATTTTAATCAGGGCCTTATTGAGCTTGGCGCACTTGTGTGCGTGCCTAATGGAGAACCAGGATGTGAGAAATGTCCGGCGGCCCGGTACTGCGAAGCAAAAAGGCAGGGACGCACGGGAGAATTTCCGGTAAAGAAAAAAGCGAAAGAGCGCAGGATTGAGAAAAAGACAATATTTGTGTTTCGGGATACGGACAAGATTGCTATCTGTAAACGGCCGGAAAAGGGCCTTCTTGCGGGATTGTATGAGCTTCCCTCTTTTCAGGGACATTTAAGTCCTGACCAGGTGACACAGTATTGTAAAAAAATCGGATTAATGCCCATACGCATTCAGAAGCTTCCAGATGCAAAACATATATTCAGTCATGTAGAGTGGCATATGACAGGATACCAAATACAGGTAGATGAACTGGAGAAGACGAATCAGAAAGGATTTCTTTTTGTACATACCGAGGAAATACGGAAAAAATATCCGATTCCCTCGGCATTTGAGAAATATATGCCTGAGGAGTAAAGGCATAATATGGTTTCTATTTTTTAAGAAGTTTTTTGGCAGAGATTCCGGGCTCCGTCATATGCGTTGGCTCCAAAATCTCATCCAGCTCCTTTTCATTCATCAGATTTTCCTTCAGAATCAGGGAGCGTACGGACTCACCGGTTGCCATAGCAGCTTTTGCGATAATAGCAGCCTTTTCATATCCTACGTGAGGACAGATAGCGGTGATAATTCCTACGCTGTTTTCTACCAGATAACGGCATCTGGTTTCATTAGCAGTGATTCCGGTGACGCAGTTATCCACAAAGGTCTGTACAGCGTATGACAGTGTGTCAATGGACTGGAACATACAGTAAAAGATAATAGGCTCAAAAGCATTAAGCTCCAGCTGTCCGGCTTCTGCCGCCATAGTGATAGTCACGTCATTGCCGATAATATTGAAGGCAACCTGGTTAACAACCTCCGGAATTACCGGATTTACTTTTCCAGGCATGATGGAAGAACCATTTTGCTTTGCCGGAAGATTGATCTCCCCGAATCCGGCTCTTGGGCCAGAGGACATCAGGCGGAGATCGTTAGCGATTTTAGACAATGTAACAGCGCAGGCTTTGATGGCTCCTGATACGGCTACGAAGGGATCCAGGTTCTGTGTTGCGTCAATCAAGTCAAAAGCCTGTACCAGTTCCATATCAGAAACTTCTGACAGGTTGGGAACAATACGTTTCAGGTAAGAGGCGTCAGCGTTGATGCCTGTTCCAACAGCGGTACCGCCCATGTTCAGCGTACACATTTCATCCATAGCTTTATCCATACGCTTAATATCCCGCATGATAGCTACAGAGTACGCACGAAATTCCTGTCCGAGACGGATCGGCACAGCATCCTGCATCTGGGTGCGTCCCATCTTGATTATATGGTCAAATTCCTCTGCTTTTGCAACAAGCGCCTTGTGCAGCCTCAGAAGCTCCTCTTTCAGCTTTTTTAAAAGGCGCAGAGACGTCATCTTTCCTGCAGTTGGAATTACGTCGTTGGTAGACTGTCCGCAATTAACATGATCATTAGGATTTACGATGGTGTAATCTCCCTTTTGTCCGCCGAGGATCTCGATAGCGCGGTTTGCAATAACTTCATTGGCATTCATGTTAATGGAAGTTCCGGCGCCGCCCTGGATAGGATCTACGATGAAATCTTTATGCATTTTCCCTTCCAGGATTTCATCGCATGCCTTAACAATAGCATCGGCAATTTTCTTGTCGAGGATGCCGACCTCACAGTTTGTAATGGCAGCGGCTTTTTTAATGTATGCCAGACTGTTGATGATTTCCGGGTGCATATTCAGTCCTGTGATGCGGAAATTTTCCGCTGCCCGAAGTGACTGCACTCCATAATATACTTCCTCTGGTACATCCTTTGTTCCGATGGAATCATGTTCAATTCTAAAATCTTTTTTCTTTGTATCGCTCATTTTTTTCCTCCAATGTTTATCTTAGTCTTTTTATATTCTGGCAACGCCTGTCTTTCTTGCTGCTTCTGCCACTGCTGCTGCTACGGTATCTTTAATACGAGGGTCAAAGGCATGGGGAAGGATATAGTCTGCGTTCAGCTCTTCCGGGCTTACAAGGCCTGCAATAGCATATGCGGCGGCAACCTTCATTTCATCATTAATGTCAGATGCACGGACATCCAGTGCACCTCTGAACAAAGCCGGGAAGCAGAGAACATTATTTACCTGATTTGGATAGTCAGAGCGTCCGGTAGAAACAACCGCGGCTCCGGCAGCCTTAGCTTCCTCCGGAAAGATTTCCGGCGTAGGATTTGCACAGGCAAATATGACAGGATTCTCAGCCATTGTTTTGACCATGTCGGAAGTCAGAGTCTTTGGAGCGGAGACTCCGATGAATACGTCTGCTCCCTGTATTACTTCAGAGAGGGTGCCTTTTTCCTTTGAGGTGTTGGTGATTTCAGCCATTTCCTTTTTGATAGCATTAAGATCCTCTCTGCCCTTGTAGATTGCGCCCTTGCGATCTGTCATAATCACATTCTTAAGCCCCATGGACATAAGAAGTTTAATAATTGCGATTCCGGCGGCTCCGGCTCCGGAGGTTACAATCTTAACATTCTCAAGCTTCTTGCCGACTACCTTTAAGGCATTGATAAGACCAGCCAGAGTGATCACGGCAGTTCCGTGCTGATCATCGTGGAAAATTGGGATATCGCATACTTTTTTTAATTTTTCTTCAATTTCAAAGCAGCGGGGAGCTGAAATATCTTCCAGATTAATTCCGCCGAAGCTTCCCGCCAGAAGGCTGACAGTTTTGACGATTTCGTCCACATCCTTGCTTCTCAGACACAGAGGAATTGCATCCACATCGCCGAATTCTTTGAAAAGTACACATTTTCCTTCCATTACAGGCATACCGGCTTCGGGTCCGATATCGCCAAGTCCCAGTACGGCAGTGCCGTCTGTTATTACGGCTACAGTATTCCACCTGCGGGTCAGTTCGAAGCTTTTGCTCACATCCTTTTGGATTTCAAGACAGGGGCTGGCAACTCCGGGAGTATAAGCCAGACTTAACGCTTCCCTGGAATCCACAGCTGCTCTGGATGTGATTTCCAGCTTTCCCCTCAGGTCATAGTGCATCTTTAATGATTCTTCTGCATAATTCATGAGTTATGTCCTCCTACTATTTTCCTAGTGCATTCCCTTAACAGCTTTTATTTTGGATGCCTTCATTATAGAAACTTCCAGAGTGAAAATCAAATACTTATATTGTTATAGTAATTATAACCAATTATTTATATCTTATATCTTCTTCTGGCAAGGTCATAACTTTAAAATAAAAACTGTCAGCAGAACTACATCTGCTGACAGATCCTTTGCTATTTGAAAAAGCTGGGTTATTTATTTTATCCTTGTCTGCCGAATCGCCTGCTGGCGTCAATTATCCTGCATTTACGGGTTCTTCCTTTGAGATAAGGGCGTTGTCACGCTCATTCATACAGACCTGAATGATACGAAAACGCCCCTGAGGGGTAGCGGCATGATATCCGTCAAGCAATAATTGATCCTCATGCGTTATGGAGTTCCATACATCCTGGTGATTCGTTGTATCAGAAAGACAAAGCAAATAATCTGTAGTAACATGAAAATACTGTGCAAGATTGACAATAGCGCTGACACTGGGAAAGTATCGGCGGTTTTTCCAATTTGTAATACTTCCGTTGGCTAGTTTCGCAACTTTTTCCAGTTCTTTATTGGTAATTCCGTCTTGTTCCTGCAGAGCTAAAATGCGTTCAATTGTATCCATATAAACCTCCAAAATATAGAAATCTATAAAATACCCTTGACAAATAGTGAAATCCATATTAAACTTTTACTGTCGGTAAAGGTTGTTTTAAGGGTACGAAAACATACCCGCTCAATGTATATTTTGATTGGCAGGTTATTATTAATTTAAAAAGTCTGACACCTTTATTATAATTAATAAATCCTACTTTGTCAAATTTTTCTAAATTCGATAGGAGCGAAGCAGGTTCAATCTTTGCCGAGAAGGAAAAGTAAATGCGAGTGCTCGTCTGTGCTGAAGATTTTCATTTCAGCGAATTTTGCTATAAAACTGTTATAAAAACATTATGTTCTGGATAGTGTGTATCACCCTTCTGGTGTTTTTGTGATGCAGTTACACAGAAAAAGATTATGGATTAAAGATTATCCCGATTCGGCTGGGACCTTTTATGGTGTTGGGAGACTTTGATTATAAAGTAACTTGTAGACTATGATAAATATTTATACTTTTATACGAGGAGGCATAAATGGGAAAGTACATCTTAAAAAGAATGCTAATGCTGATTCCGGTTATTTTAGGCGTGATTTTTATAGTTTTCTTTATTATGTCACTTTCGCCAGTGAATCCTGCCGAGGTGATTTTGGGCGATGGGGCAACGGAAGAATCTATTGCCGCAAAAGAAGAAGAGCTGGGTTTGAATGATCCTTTTCCTGTCAGATTTGGAAATTATGTATCAGACCTTCTTCGCGGAGATATGGGAATAGGCTGGAGAACGGAAATAAGTGTTGCTGAAGCAATCAAGCAGGTATTGCCAAATACGTTGGTTCTGGCCTTTGGAAGTATGATTATCGCTATTGCAATTGGAATTCCGCTTGGAATCTTCTCGGCAAAACACCAGAATAGTATAGTTGATAATCTTGCAATGATATTAGCATTGGTAGGGATTTCGATGCCGTTGTTCTGGCTCGGGCTTCTATTGGTTATTGTGTTTTCTGTTAACCTTCATTGGTTTCCGTCTTCGGGATTTGACAAAGCAAGCCTGATGACAATGCTTAAAAGCGCTTTTTTGCCGATTATTACACTGGCAACACTCCCTACGGCAATGATAACCAGAATGACGCGGTCGTCCATGCTGGATATTGTGAGACAGGACTACATAGATACGGCTCGGGCTAAAGGCGTAAAGGAATCGATTATCACGCGTAAGCACATGCTGAAAAATGCGTTGATTCCAATTATAACAATTATTGGCCTGCAGTTTGGTACGCAGTTAAGCGGGGCCATACTGACGGAAACTGTTTTTTCATGGCCGGGAATAGGCCGTTTGACGATTGAGTCAATAAAGACAAAGGATCAGCAGACGGTTTTAGGATGTGTTGTCGTCATATCACTGATGTTTTCTCTTGTCAATTTGATTGTTGATATTTTGTATGCGTATGTTGACCCGCGTATTAAGGCAAAGTATACAAAGAAAAGATAAAGGAAGGGAGGTAACGGCATATGCATAAATCGAAAAAAGGTACAAATAATCAGGAAGTCAAAGCACGTTCTCTGTGGCAGGACGCATGGAGACGGTTGAAGAAGAATAAACTTGCATACATTGGTTTCATTTTTATTATAATTCTTGTCCTTATTTCATTATCAACACTCTTAATTGATTTATTCACGAATAATGCTATCTATGACAAATATGTAATAGAAATGAATCTTGCTGATAAGTTAAAACCCCCTTCAGGTGATCATTCTTTTGGTCAGGATGAGTTTGGCCGTGATATTTTTCTGAGAATTATATGGGGGACCAGATATTCCCTTTCATTGGGTGTTTCTACGGTTATCCTGTCACTGATTGTAGGGGGCTTATTAGGAGCCATAGCTGGGTTTTACGGAGAATTGGCAGATAACATTATTATGCGTATTATGGATGTTTTTTTGGCAATACCGCCTATGCTTATGGCGATATCCCTTGTTGCCGCACTGGGAACAAGCCTTGTGAATATTGTTGTAGCTATTGCAATTTCCTACGTTCCCACATTTGCCAGAGTTGTACGTGCTTCGGTACTGACAATAAAAGATCAGGATTTTATTGAAGCCGCCAGATCCTACGGAGCCAATGATCTGCGGATTATTATGAAGTATATTCTGCCTAACTGCCTGACACCGGTTATTGTGCAGGCAACGCTAAGTGTTGCAAGTGCAATTCTTATGATCGCAAGTTTATCGTTTATGGGTCTTGGAATTCAGCCGCCTATCCCTGAGTGGGGCGCTATGCTTGTCAACGCAAGAACATATATCAGATCAGGGTGGCATATAACTGTCTTTCCTGGAATGGCAATTATGCTGACGCTGCTGGCGATGAACCTGATGGGCGACGGCTTAAGAGATGCATTGGATCCTAAGCTGAAAGACTAAAGAATAAAGGAGAGACATATTATGGAGGATTATATTTTACAGATAAAGGATCTGTGCGTAAAATATGTCACATTTGACGGCGTTGTTTCAGCAGTTAACAATGCAAACCTGAATATAAAAAGGGGAACATCCATCGGTCTTGTAGGTGAAACAGGCGCAGGTAAAACAACGATAGCGAAATCTATTATGAAGCTTATCCCCTCGCCGCCAGGAGTTACAGACAGCGGTGAAATCATATTCAACGGCGAAGACATTATTCAGATGTCGGAGGATAAGATGCGGAAAATCAGAGGAAATGATATTACTATGATTTTTCAGGATCCAATGTCATCCTTAAATCCTGTTTTAACAGTAGGAGATCAAATTGCAGAAGTTATACAGTGTCATTCATCCATTGATAAAAAGGCTGCATTTAAAAAGGCGGAAGAAATGCTGAATATGGTTGGTATTTCCTCTGAGCGTATCAACGAATATCCATTTCAGTTTTCAGGTGGAATGAAGCAGAGAGTGGTTATAGCTATTGCATTGGCATGTAATCCGCACCTTCTGATTGCGGATGAGCCGACGACGGCGCTGGATGTGACAATACAGGCTCAGGTTTTGGATATGATGAAGGAACTTCGTAAGAATCAAAACACTTCGATGCTGCTCATTTCCCATGATTTAGGGGTTGTAGCAGAAAACTGCGAGGAGATAGCAATCATATATGCCGGAGAGATAGTAGAATATGGAAATGTACGGGATGTATTTAAAAACTTTGCACACCCATATACGAAGGGATTGTTCGGCTCTATTCCCAAGTTAAATGAAGATGTTGAACGCCTGACTCCGATTAAAGGATTGATGGCGGATCCGATGAATCTGCCAAAAGGCTGCTGTTTTTGCGAACGCTGCGAGTATGCAGACGAGCGGTGCAGAGAAAATAAACCGGGGCAGACCATTTTGGAAAACGGCCACTATGTAAAATGTTTCAAATATGATAATAAAGGGTAGGTGAATGAGTTGGGCGCGAATGCATTATTGCAAGTAGAGCATTTAAAAAAATATTTTAAGGTGGGGAAGACATCTCTTCTTCATGCGGTGGATGATGTCACTTTTTCCTTGAATAAAGGTGAAACCTTGGGTGTTGTTGGTGAATCCGGATGCGGCAAGACAACTTTGGGACGTACATTATTGCGCTTGCAGGATGCAACTGATGGAAAGATTATCTTTGACGGGCAGGATATTACCAAGTGCAGTAAAAAAGAGATGAAAAACCTAAGGAAGGATATGCAGATTATATTTCAGGATCCATATTCCTCATTAAATCCCCGTATGACGATAAAAGAGGCAATTGCAGAACCCCTGATTGTACAAAAGGTCCTGAATTCATGGGATAAGACTGAAATAGAGAAAACGGTTTATGATATCATGGACCGGGTGGGATTATCCCGGAGGTTTATAAATTCATACCCCCATGAGCTGGATGGAGGACGCAGACAAAGGATCGGCGTAGCGAGAGCGATTGTACTTAAACCAAGATTTATTGTCTGTGATGAGCCGGTATCTGCCCTGGATGTTTCTATACAGGCACAGGTTCTTAATCTTATGCAGGATCTGCAAAGGGATATGGGCCTTACCTATATGTTTATTACACACGATTTATCAGTTGTAAAACATCTTTCTACGGATATTGCGGTTATGTATCTGGGGCAGCTTGTGGAAAAAGCTCCGGCCAAAGAACTGTTCAAAAATCCATTACATCCATATACGAATGCATTATTGTCAGCGATACCTGTTCCGGATCCTGAGAATACGACAGAGCGGATATTGCTGAAAGGAGAGTTATCCTCTCCAATTAATCCGAAACCGGGATGCAGGTTTGCTAAAAGATGCGCATATGCCACAGAGGAATGCAGCAAATCAGATATTCCTTTAAGAGAAATTAGAAAAAATCATTTTGTTGCATGTAACAAGGTGGCAGAAGAAACAGAATAACTGAACAGAAAAAACCATTTTTAAAATGGGAAAATAAAGAAAATGAAAGGAGACAGTTATGAAAAAATTCAAAAAACTCATTTCGGCAGCAGCAGTTTTATGTATGACTGCAGCTATGGTTACTGGGTGCACAGGAGGCACCTCAGACGGAGGAGGAACCAAAGACGAGGGAGCGTCAGATGAAGCTAAGTTAAAGGATACCTTGGTATACGCTCAGAGTGCCGACGTATATTCAATGGATCCGCGAATCGGAAAGGAAACCGTGGCAGTACAGACAACAGGAAACATCTACGACACGCTTTTCAGACAGAAACCCGACAACTCAATCATTCCCTGGCTTGCAACAGAGTATGAGCAGGAGGACGATGTTACATATGTTATCCATTTGCGTGATGACGTAAAGTTCCATGATGGAAGTGATTTTACTGCTGAGGATGCGAAGGATTCCCTTGAGAGAGCGTCTGTTGCTCCGGCTGTAGAATTTATTCTGGGATACATTGACCACGTGGATGTTGTGGATGATTACACAATCCGGATGGTTACAAAGTATCCATATGCCCCGGCTATACGTAATCTGAGCCATAATGCGGCGGCAATGACCTCAAAGGCATATATGGAGGAAAATGGAGATGATATCCTCTTAACGCAGCCTATGGGTACTGGTCCATATAAGTTTGTTGAGTGGCAGCAGGGAGATCATGTAACCCTTGAACGTTTTGATGATTACTGGGCAGGTCCGGCTCCGATGAAAAACGTAACTATGAGAATCATTCCTGAAAGCTCACAGCGTACAATAGCTCTTGAAAACGGCGAAGTGGATATTGCGTATGATATTCTTCCGGCAGATGTGGATATGCTGAATGAGGAAGAGGGAATCACATGCCTGTCTCAGCAGGGACTGATGTGCTATTACGTTGGAATGAATTATCAGAATCAGTATCTCTCAGACCAGAAGGTACGTCAGGCTATCAGATTGGCTATTGACGCTGAGCCTATGCTTGAATCCGTTATGTATGGTAAAGCAGTTCTTGCAAATTCTACATTGGCAGACGGTTGCTTTGGATATCAGAAGGAAGACGATCCCCTTGAGACAAATGTGGAAGAGGCTAAGAAGCTGATGAAAGAAGCCGGATACGGCGATGGTATTAAGCTGACAATTACTGTTCCTGATTATCAGGAAAAGATTGAAATGTGTACAGTTATGCAGTCACAGTTAAAGGAAATTGGAATTGACTTAACAGTTGACGTTGTGGAGCAGTCCACTTTTGTTGACACGGTGAATAATGGAAAACATGAATTATGCTTCATGAACTGGACGACGACAACTGCTGATGCAGACTTTGCATTCTATGCAATGTATAATTCAGCATGCTGGGGTTCACAGGGCGGACGTTTCTTTGGAGACATTCCTGGTGTGGATGAACTGCTTGAGAAGGCCAGAGCTGAGATGGATGAAGATGCGAGATATGAACTGTATGGTGAAATACAGGATGCAGTTAATGAGTACGCTGTTGACCGTCCGCTTGTATGGACCTATCTGAATGTGGGTATTAGAGACAATGTGGAAGGATTTGAAATTTATCCGCACACACATCATAAGCTGTACGAAGTTAAGGTTTATGAATAAGCATTTAAATGAAGGAGGATTTATTCTATGAGCAACTTTATTTTTGAGAATACATGGGAAGAGAACAAAAAAGCAATGGAGACAAAAAAAATTGCCATTATCCCTACCGGCAGCACAGAGCAGCATGGTCAGGCCCTGCCTGTCGGAACGGACTGGATGATTGCGGAATATTTTGCAAGACAGGTGGGCATGAAATCAGATAAGGTCGTCGTTGCTCCGGTAGTTCCTTACGGACATGCTTTATATCATGCTGATTTTTGCGGAACGCTGGCTGTGTCACAGCAAACACTTTTTAACTACGTGAAAGAGGTCTGCGAAAATCTGGTAAGCTATGGGTGTACCCATATCGTGTTTATTAACGGGCATGGAGGAAATAATAATTCCCTTTATAATGTAGGCCAGTATTTCAGACTTAAAAATATTCCGGTTGCGAATGTAGAATGGTTTAGCATGGCGGGAGCTCTTAATAAAAACTGGGGCTTAAGAGGTCATGCGGATATTGTAGAAACGTCTCTTATGATGTATATTCATCCGGAGCTTGTGAAGGTGGAACGCGCCCACCTTCCGGAGAATAAAAAGTACGGAGAGATACAGTGTCTTGACCTTAACAGAGGAGAGTTCGGCGGCGCTCCTGTTTACATCAATTTCAGAAGCAAAGATGTATCAAATACAGGAGATTTATATGAATATGGACATTCTGTAGGAGCCGATTACAGTAGCAATCCAAAAGATTCAACGGCGGAGTTCGGTAAAGAGATTGCGGAAGGAATGGTTGATTATATTTCACGTTTTGTTGATGAGTTTGCAAAATTACAGTTTTAATTTTCATGAATAACAGCTGAAGAACAAGAAGGAATGATATTATGGCAGTTTTTACCGAAAAAGAGAAAAAATATGTTGATGAGTTGATTGAAAATGCGAGAATAGCATCAGAGAAAATGGACTTATACACACAGGAGCAGGTAGACACTATAGTAAAAACAGTTGCAAAGACGACATTTTCTCATGCACGTGAACTGGCGGAGCTTGCGTGTGAAGAAACGGGCATGGGTAACGTGGAAGATAAGATCGGGAAAATATACGGTAAAGCTCGCGCTATATGGTGGGATTTGAAATTTAAAAAGTCAAGAGGCGTTTTGTCTGAGGATCCTGAAACTGGGATTACTGAGATTGCAAGGCCTGTGGGGGTTGTAACTGCTACAACCCCTTGTACAAATCCGATTATTTGCCCTATGGGAAATGTAATGCTGGCAGCAAAATGTGCGAATGCAATTATTATTGCGCCGCACCCGCGTGGAAAGAGGGCAGCCCGGAGACTGCTTGAACTCTGGCAGGCGGAATTTGACAAGCTTGGGTGCCCGGATAATATGGTACAGGTATGCTTTTCAACGTCCAATGAGATGACGGCCTATTTGATGTCTCAGGGAGATGTGGTAGTAGCTACGGGAGGACCAGGAATGGTCAAAGCGGCATATTCATCAGGAAAACCGGCGTATGGTGTCGGACCTGGTAATGTTCCCGCCCTTTTTGACCGGGATATAAACATAGAAAAAGCCGTAGCAAACGTTATTGAGGGGCGTAGTTTTGATAACGGCGTGATCTGTGCTTCAGAACAATGCCTGATTCTTCCGCGGGAGAAATACGAGGATATTTTGTCGGAGTTTGAAAGACAGGGTTGTATACGTATTAACAGTCCGGAAACGATAAAGAAAGTTGAAGAAGCGCTTTTCCCGAACCATATAATCAGCAGAGATGCCGTTGGACAGACTGCATCAAAGTGCATGAAGCTTGCCGGCATAGATGTGCCGGATGATACAAAGATTGCAATCGTTGAGCTTGAGAAAGCAGGAAAAGGCAGTGATCTGAATAAAGAGAAAATGATGCCGGTTATGTGCGCTTATCCGTATGATACATGGGAGGACGCCTTGAAAATGGCAAAAGACAATCTGGATCTGGAGGGCAAAGGCCATACGGCATGTATACACAGCTATAATGAAGAGCATATTCATCAGGCAGGTATGGTTTTAAAGGTCAGCCGGGTTATATGTAACCATCCAAGTTCAAAGAATGCAGGCGGCTCCTTTGTGAATGGATTGAATCCTACGACTACAATAGGCTGTTCCACATGGGGCGGAAATTCTATATCAGAGAATTTGGCTTACTACCATATGATGAATAAGATCAGAATTGCCAGAGTTAAACCAGGATGGAGTCTGCCCTCTGACGAGGAAATATGGGCATGATGAATGCAGCGAACCGGGAAATTCCGGATTACATTGAAGGCTATGGCCTGGTAAGTCATTATGCAGGCGCCTTTGCAAATATCGGGAAAAAAAATAAAAGAAGTGAAGTCAATATTGAGAAAAGCGCCTGCTTAAATGAAGACAAGATCTGTCAGGGGATAGAGGAAGTACTGGATAGATTACCGTTAAGGAACGGTATGACCGTATCGTTTCATCATCATCTCAGAAATGGGGATTACGTTACAAATATGGTTATGCTGGCAATTGCAAAGCGTGGATTTAAAGATATTCATCTTGCAGCCTCCGGCCTGTTTGCCTGTCATGATCCATTAGCGGATTTGATCGAGGATGAAACCATTACCCAGATTTCTACAAATACCTTCAGTCCCGGCGCTATAACGAAAGCAATATCAACAGGGAAGATGAAAAAACCGGTTATCCTCAGAAGCCATGGAGGAAGAGCAAGGGCGGTTGAAAATGGGGAACTTCATATTGATATTGCATTCATAGCCGCTCCCAGCAGCGATAGAATGGGAAATTTGAACGGAAGCTGCGGGGAAGCTGCATGCGGCTGCTTATCTTATGCATATGAGGATGCGAAGCATGCGGATTATGTAGTGGCAGTTACTGACAATCTAGTTTCCTATCCGAATATACCGGTAGAAATCTCTCAGAATTACGTGGATTATGTTGTTAAGGTCGAATCTATCGGCGATCCAGCCGGGATTGTAAGCGGCGCTACAAAAGTAACAACAGATCCTGTTCAGCTTCATGTAGCGCAGCGCATTGCAGATTTGATAGACGCATGCGGTTTTATAAAAGAGGATATGAGCTTTCAGACAGGTGCAGGCGGTATCAGCCTTGCTGTTGCAGAGAAGATCCGGGACAAAATGGAGAAGAAAAAGATTCAGGGAAGTTTTGGCTCAGGCGGCATACATAGCTTTTTTGTCAAAATGCTGGAGGATAATCTGTTAAAAGCGTTGTGGAATGTACAGTGCTTTGATCTTGAAGCAGTAAATCATTTAAAAAAGCAGGATCCGAGACACCTGATTATGAGCGCAAGCCTTTATGGGAATATGGAGAATAAGGGCTGTATTGTGAACAATCTTGATATCATGATTCTTGGAGGTTTTGAAATAGACACCAGCTTTAATCTAAATGTGAATACAGGCTCCAATGGTTTTATTCTGAATGCTTCAGGCGGAAATGAGGATTGTGCGGCCGGAAGCAAAATTTCCATAGTTGCCAGCAATCTTATGAAAAAAGGGAACCGCTGTATCGTAAAGAAAGAGGTTGTAACGGTGACGACGCCTGGCGAGACAGTAGACTGTCTTGTAACAGACAGAGGCATAGCCGTCAATCCCAGACGAAAGGACCTGCTGGAAAAGCTGGAAGGAACAGGGCTTCCCCTTGTATCCGCCCAGGAGCTGTATCAGATGGGTCAGGATGAAGGGGCTGTATGTGAATCTCCCGTTTATGGGGAGAAGATTGTGGGTGTTGTTGAATACCGGGATGGAACCGTTATTGACGTAATCAGACAGGTAATCCAATAAACATGAAACAGGTGTAAGTGTGAAAAAACTAAGTAATTGGCTGCTTTTGGCAGTTGGATTGTTCTTTATAGCATTTGGAGTGGGCCTTATTATACGAGCAGATATGGGAGTACTCCCAACTACATGCCTGCCTTTTGCAGTCAGCCGAATTTCGGGAATTACAGTGGGAGAAGCCGTAATATTATTCAATGGTGCGTTAATTTTAGGCCAAATATTCGTTTTGCGGAAGAATTATGAGCTTTTTCGTCTGTTTCAGATTGTTATATGCCTTGTGTTTGGGTATATTACGGATTTTGTCCTGTTTCTTCTCAAAGATTTGAATGTTTCAGGGAACCTGATAAGATGGACAGTATTTTTGACAGGAGTTTTGATTTCTGCAGTAGGAGTAAGCCTTGAGGTTATATCAGAAACGGCGACATTGGCAACAGAAGGATTCGTTATTGCAGTAAGTCGGACATTTCCTATCCGATTTGGCACTATGAAGATTATTTTTGATGTTTTCTTAGTACTGGTTTCTCTGATTATTTCATGGATTTTTCTGCATTCTATAGAAGGAATTGGGGAAGGCACTATATTATCGGCGGTATTGCTCGGTTTTCTCTCGAAACATATTATCGCCCTCTATCAATGCTGCTTTGACAGGAGAAAAGAGAAGAAGAACGGGCTTTCCTAATATATAGTATATGAACAATGACCGGCCTAAAGCCGGTCATTGTTATTTCTCATATTTTTGTATTCAGCTACCGAGCGGTCAAAGCCTTCTATATGAGTATAGAACCATTTGATTACATTTTCTTCTACCTTTTCAACAAAAGCAGCGGATGGACCTTCCTCCTCCTGAAGCATTTCATCCAGTTCTTTAATTGTCTGCTTAAAACTATCATGCTGCGCCTTGTGTTTGTCATAGTCTGGATAATCAATCTCCTTCTGAAGCGCTTCCTCAGCGCCGAAATGAAAATCAGTGTAATCTGCAAGATAATCCAAAGTATTTACAGCTGTCACCTTTCCGTTTTCTGCATCGCAGCTGTCCAGAAGCTTATTGATCCGTCCGATCAGTTCCTTATGCTGTGAATCAATCAACTCGTTTCCTGTCACTAAATTTTCACTAAACTCTGCTCTCATAATTTTCCTCCTTTATGTTCTCTTTATTATTTATAGAAAGCTGTGCTTTATAGAGATTCAAATCGGCTGGTGGGAAAGCCGGGCGGCTTTTTTTGTCTCAGCAGAATATACAAACGGATATAGAATACATGCCATAGCAAAAGCGGCGATTACATCTGTCACAGAATGCTGCTTTAAGAACATGGTTGACAGAATAATTAAAAACGCCATCATATAGGAGGCATATTGAAGCTTTTTATATTTTTTAAGCGCATTACTGTGCGCAACAGCAATAACTGCCCCAATAGAATTAAATACATGGATACTGGGCAGTACATTTGTTGGAGTATCAGTTTTGTAAAGCATGCGCACCATATCTGTAAAAATATTATCCCGTGAAAAGCCATGGGGACGCAGATGAAGGCCGTTTGGAAATACCGTACATATGATAAGGAACAAGGTCATTCCTGCACATAAAAAAGCCGCAAGTCTATAAAAACCTTTTCTGTCCGTAAAGAAAAAATATCCGGCTACAACTGCGATATATGCAAACCACAAAAGGTATGGGACAATAAAATATTCGACAAATGGAATATAATCGTCCAGGGGTGAGTGAATAGTAAAATAGTGGGTGATCGGACGACGCTCCAAATATAAAAACCATGGCATATAGATGAAACCATATAAGAGTACCCATGCATGCCGATATTTATAGATGACCTGTTTTACCTTTTCTAATTTTTTCATGAAAACTCCTTATAAAATAAATCCCTTTCAGTTTCTTACGGCATTATAACATGAAAAAAAGGAATCAACAAGGAGATTCATAATATGTTCATAAACCGTTAATAAAGTTCATCAGTTTTTTCGAAAATCTGCATGTCGTAATACCGGATTCCCTCTTCTAAGGCTTTTATATCACGCAGCGTCCACACGGCAAAGGGGGTGTTGAAAATTTTACGGATCAGAGTAGTATTGGGAGTCGGGAGATCCGAAAGTTTATAGGAAATGAAATCCGGATGTCCCCAAAAATTCAACAAAAGATGTTTTGCTAAAAAGCGAAAAAGAAAATGTGGCTTCTTATCACTTTTCGTAAGGTTGGAGGCCAGCTGTCCCCGAAGGATATGAGGCGCATTTTCATAAAACCAGCGGAGCCCCAGAGTGTTAAAGGATTGTATCAGGTAAGGGCCGTGATAGTTTTTCAAAGTTTTATAGGCCCGTTTGCACAGGGCTGTAGAGCTGTCAGGCATTTTCAGCTCAATAAGAAGAGGAACACGCCCCCCAATAAGAGAAAGGACCTCCTCCAATGTAGGTATATGCTCCTTTGTGTCAAGAAGAGTGCAGCCTTTAAGCTCCTGAAGCGTCATCTCTTCCGGACGTTTGTCATTTTTGCACATGCGTGCAAGAGTGTCGTCGTGAAAAACGACAAGCTGCCGATCTTTGGTAATATGGATATCCAGCTCGATCCCATAGTCCTTTTTGATCGCCGCTTTGAAGGCCGGTATGGAATTTTCCGGAATCCCTTTTCCGTGGCAGTGATAACCGCGGTGGGCAAACATCGTGCCATAATAGGCGGCCATCTGCTCCCTCCGGGAACTTTCCGGTAAAAGGGCAAACAAATACAGTCCCGCAAAAAGGACAAAGATTATAATACATACAGTAAACATTGCAGGTTCCTCGTTTTCTATTAAAATTATTCAGGAAAGAATAAACCGCAGCTTTTCCGTCTCCAGTGAAAATGAAATCTCAGAGGCCGACGCTGCAGGTTCGCCGTCTGTATGAACCGGAAGCCTTTCTGAACTTGTGATATGAATGTCAGAACAAGTAAAAATATGTACCCCTTTAAAATGTACATGCAGGCCGGCATAAGCGGTTGGAAGCAGAAGAAGGGCCTTAAGCTTCGGCATGTCGGAAATTACGATAATATCAAGGAGATTATCTTCCGGGTCTGCATCCGGACAGAACTTGAAACCGCCGCCTTCATAACGCTGGTTCATGGCTGTGGCAAAAAATACCTTTTTAAAACGCCTCTGGCCTCTGATGTCTTTAAATGTCATAGAACAGGGCTGTAACGTTATCAGAAGATAGAGCGCAACTGCTGTGTAAGAGAGCTTTCCAAGCCTTAGCCTGTTGAGCAGACGTTTTATTCCGGAGGAAGAATTGTGAAAGCAGACATCCGCATCAAAGCCGATACCGGAACTTACGGCGAAACGCCTGCTTTTCCCCTGATATGTAAGACGTCCAATATTAATATATGCATATTTTGACGGAGATAGAATCTGTTTCAGCATGACTTCGGGTTTTCGGGACAGCTTCATGGATCTTGCAAAATCATTGCTGGAGCCAATAGGAATGTAGCCCAGCGTTACTTTTGAAAAGTCCTGTATACCATTGACCACTTCATTGATTGTTCCGTCCCCGCCCAGAATGATCAGCAAGATTTTCTCCGGACCGGCAGTGAGGGCGCGGGCAAATTCTGTGGCATGGCCCGGATACCGGGTTAAAAAAACCTGGTATGTCAGACTTTGCTTTTCTATAACGGCCTCCAGCTGCCTCCAGACCTTAAGCCCCAGTCCGGTACGGGCATGAGGATTGACTATGAATGCATACATAAGCGCCTCCTATATAGATGAAATCTATAAATGTACAAAGTATATAAAAATAAATGATTGGATTTCCTGTCAGCATAGAGTTACAATAAAGCTACAAGATATTATTGTAGGCAGTACAGCTGCCATATTCCCTTCTATAAAATCCTTTAAGACCGCTTGCTTGAAGGATTTTTTTTGTCTATATACGGGGATTAGAGGATCCCGTCCAGATAGGTAGCCAGAGAACGTTTCATATTACCCTCAAAGTCAGTATTTCCATTTTTTAAGCACCATTCGAACACGTTGCCGATGACAATAATTCTAATATCAGTCGTAATATCCCCCAGGTTCAGAGAGGGGGAGAGAATTCCTGCTCCGATACATTTTTCAAGATAATTTTGAACTGTCACGATGGGGTAAGGCCTTTCGGTACGTATCAGAGGATTCAGAGACTGGTTTTTTGGCGTATAATAGTTTGCCATAAACTCAACGCCCAGCTCTTCACAGTAATGTATATAATTAAGATACACGTAGATAATGGCGTTCTTTGCTTCCTGTACATTTTTAGGTATATCCAGAAGATCCGTGTCAATACTGGGCTGCTCTTCGATATAGTAAGAGAGAAGGTCGTCTTTTGTCTTAAAGTGATGATAGAAGCTTCCGTTGGAAACGCCGGCTTCTTCACATATGTTTTTTATAGACAATTCCTCATAGCCTTTTTTACGGAGAATGTGTTTGGCAGCACGGAATATTTTTGCTTTTGTTTCTTTTGACTTCAGCTGCTGCTTTGATAATTCGCTCATATTATGAACCCTCTTTTAAGCTTTCTGCAAGTATAGCCTGATTATAACACAGGACAGCATATTTTACAAGAAAACAGAGTGAGCTCTACATCAACGGCGCCATTGCGCATAGGAGGAAATTCAGGTATAATATTCTCGGATAAAAAGATATATTTGGAAGAGAAAGGGTTACACATGGATATCAATCAGAAGATTACGGAGGAACTGAATGTAAAAAGATGGCAGACAGACGCTGCAGTAAAACTGATAGATGAGGGGAATACGATTCCTTTCATTGCCAGGTACCGGAAGGAGGCAACCGGAACACTGGATGACGAACAGCTTAGAAAGCTTTATGAGAGACTTAATTATCTAAGGAACCTGGAGGAAAAGAAGGAGCAGGTGCTTGGAAGCATTGAAGAACAGGGGAAGCTTACAGAAGAATTAAGGGAGCAGATTCTTGCGGCGGAAACTCTTGTTATTGTAGAGGATTTATACCGTCCGTACCGTCCGAAAAGGAGAACGCGGGCGACGATTGCCAAAGAAAAAGGACTGGAGCCCTTTGCATCACTTATTATGCTTCAGAATGTGGACAGGCCTCTTGAGGAGCTTGCAGAGGCTTATATAGACGATGAAAAAGAAGTACATACGGCACAGGAGGCAATTGCCGGAGCAAAGGATATTATTGCGGAGAGTATTTCTGACGAGGCGGATTACCGGATGTGGATCAGGAGGATTACAGCACAGAAAGGACGGGTGGTTTCTGCCGCTAAGGATGAGAAGGCAGAGTCTGTGTATGAGATGTACTATGATTTTGAAGAGCCGGTCAGCCGTATTGCAGGACACAGGATACTTGCTTTAAACCGCGGCGAGAAGGAAAAGGTATTAGCGGTGAAGATTGAGGCGCCGGAGGAGGAGATTATAAGATATCTTGAAAGGAAAACAATTCATACAGACAATCTGTACACAACGCCGGCTCTTAAGGAGACAGTAGAGGACAGCTATAAACGGCTGATTGCACCTGCGATTGAGCGCGAGATCAGAAATGAGCTTACAGAAAAAGCAGAGGACGGCGCCATCGGTGTGTTTGGAAAGAATTTGGAGCAGCTTCTCATGCAGCCGCCCATTGTCGGCCAGACGGTGCTTGGATGGGATCCGGCGTTTCGAACAGGCTGTAAGCTTGCCGTTGTAGATCCCACCGGAAAGGTGATAGGAACAACAGTCATTTACCCGACGGCTCCCACGACTCCGCAAAAAATCCAGGCATCAAAAGATTTGCTGAAAAAAATAATCAAAAAATATAATATTACACTTATATCTGTGGGAAACGGAACGGCTTCAAGAGAGTCTGAAATGTTTATCGTAGAGCTTTTAAAGGAGATTCCGGAGAAGGTGCAGTATGTGATTGTAAATGAAGCAGGCGCTTCCGTTTATTCTGCAAGCAAGCTTGCAAGCGAAGAGTTCCCCAAATTTGACGTAGGACAGAGAAGCGCCACATCTATTGCAAGAAGGCTTCAGGATCCCCTTGCAGAGCTTGTGAAAATTGATCCGAAATCTATCGGCGTAGGACAGTATCAGCATGATATGAATCAGAAAAAATTAAGCGAGGCGTTATCCGGCGTTGTAGAGGACTGTGTAAATAAAGTGGGGGTAGACTTAAATACTGCCTCTGCACCGCTCCTGTCCTATATCTCGGGTATTTCTTCTGCAATAGCGAAAAATATTGTGTCATACAGAGAGGAAAACGGCAGATTTGCAAACCGAAAACAGCTTCTAAAAGTATCGAAGCTTGGTCCGAAGGCATACGAGCAGTGTGCAGGCTTTATGCGGATTCAGGGAGGCGACAACCCTTTGGATGGGACAAGCGTACATCCGGAGTCTTATGAGGCGGCGGAGAAGCTTCTTGACAGACAGGGCTTTGCACCGGAGGATATAAGAGGAGGGAAGCTTATTGGTCTTTCTCTTACTATAAAAGATTACAGGAAGCTTTCAGAGGAGCTTGGTATCGGAGAGATTACTCTGAGGGACATTGTAAAGGAGCTTGAGAAGCCGGCCCGTGATCCCCGTGACGAGATGCCGAAGCCTATTTTACGTACAGATGTGCTGGAGATGAAGGATCTGGCGGAAGGGATGATATTAAAAGGAACTGTCCGGAACGTAATTGATTTTGGAGTGTTTGTGGATATCGGAGTACACCAGGACGGACTTGTGCATATTTCTCAGATTACGGATAAAAAATATATTAAGCATCCGCTGGAGGCTGTAAGCGTTGGGGACATTGTGGATGTGAAAGTTATGAGCGTGGACTTAAAGAAGAAGCGGATTCAGCTTACAATGAAAGGGATCTCTTAAAGAAATATTGGGGGATATTATGAAATCAAAAGGAAGAAAAACGATAGAAACAATTATCGGTGTTTTCACAGGGAATCTGATTCTTGCGTTTGCCGTCGCTGCATTTTTAGTTCCCCATGGAATTATTATGGGCGGTGCTACAGGCATTGGACTTACGATTAACCATTATATTCCGGCAGCAGACCTTTCGCTGGTTGTTTTCGTTGTTAATGGGGCGCTGTTTTTAATCGGGGCGTTGGTACTGGGAAAGAAATTTGTTGTTACCACGATTGCAAGCACGTTTCTTTATCCAGTCTGTCTGTCCGTTATGCGGGCGATACCCGGGATAACGGAGCTTACTGATAACATTATGCTGGCTGCTGTTTACGGAGGGGCCGTTCTTGGAATCGGAATCGGATTTGTAATCAGGGTAGGGGCTTCTACAGGAGGGACGGATATACTTGCACTTGTATTTAACAAATGGTTTCATATACCGGTGGCGGTTCTTGTATATACGGCAGATTTTATCGTACTGGGGAATCAGGCGTTGTTTTCCGACACAGAACAGATTATGTACGGCCTTCTGGCGCTTGTCCTTGAAACAATGCTGCTTAATAAGGTGATGCTTCTGGGGCAGTCCCAGATTCAGCTCTTTATTATTTCTGATAAATATGAGGACATTCGGGGTAAGATGCTGGAAAGTCTGGATGTGGGCGTGACGATGCTTTACATGGAAACCGGTTTTGGAAAGGAAAGCCAAAAGGGAGTACTCTGCGTCGTTCCAAAACGAAAGCTTTACGCGGCAAAGGAACTTGTGCAGACCGTGGACGAGAAAGCGTTTATTACAATTACACAGATTAACGAGGTGAGGGGCCGGGGATTTAGCATTTCGAGAGATTGTTAAAATATTATCTTTTTTTGGGAAATTGCGTAATTTTTGTTGATTTTATTTTTTTATTATGTATACTATGAAGGTATGGGAACAGAGGATTCCCGTGTACACTATTAAAAAAGGAGATTATGAAAGATGGCAGAAATCAATTTAAGCAAATATGGCATTAATGGAACTACTGAAATTGTACGTAACCCTTCTTATGAGATGCTGTTTGATGAGGAGACAAAGCCAGGGCTTGAGGGCTTTGAAAAAGGTCAGGTCAGCGAACTTGGTGCAGTGAATGTAATGACTGGTATCTATACCGGACGTTCACCCAAAGATAAATTTATCGTAATGGATGAGAATTCAAAGGACACTGTATGGTGGACTTCTGATGAATATAAGAATGACAACCATCCGGCCTCAGAGGAGACATGGAAGGCGGTAAAGGAAATTGCGCTGAAAGAGCTTTCTGACAAGAGGCTGTTTGTTGTGGATGCGTTCTGCGGAGCGAATGAAGATACACGCATGTCTATCCGTTTTATCATGGAAGTGGCATGGCAGGCACATTTTATCAGAAATATGTTTATTATGCCGACAGAGGAAGAGCTTGAGAAATTCGAGCCTGATTTTGTTGTTTATAATGCTTCCAAGGCTAAGGTGGACAATTATAAAGAGCTGGGTCTGAATTCAGAAACGGCTGTTGTCTTTAATATTTCAAGCCGTGAGCAGGTTATTATTAATACATGGTATGGCGGAGAGATGAAGAAGGGTATGTTCTCTATGATGAATTACTATCTGCCCCTTAAAGGTATTGCATCCATGCACTGTTCAGCTAACACAGATATGAACGGTGAGAATACCGCTATTTTCTTCGGACTTTCCGGAACAGGCAAAACTACGCTCTCTACAGATCCGAAGAGACTTCTTATTGGTGATGACGAGCATGGCTGGGACGATCAGGGTATCTTTAACTTTGAGGGCGGATGCTATGCGAAGGTTATTAATCTGGACAAAGAGTCAGAGCCTGATATCTATAATGCGATCAAACGCGACGCACTCCTTGAGAATGTTACTTTAGATTCTGAAGGCAAAATTGACTTTAATGATAAGAGCGTAACAGAGAATACCCGCGTGTCCTATCCGATTAACCATATTGAAAAGATTGTACGTCCGGTTTCTGCTGCACCGGCTGCGAAAGAAGTAATCTTCCTCTCAGCAGACGCTTTTGGCGTACTTCCTCCGGTATCAATACTTACTCCGGAGCAGACGCAGTATTACTTCCTGTCTGGATTTACAGCTAAGCTTGCAGGAACAGAACGCGGTATTACCGAGCCTACGCCGACTTTCTCCGCATGTTTTGGTCAGGCATTCCTTGAGCTGCATCCGACAAAGTATGCAGAGGAGCTTGTTAAGAGAATGGAAAAGAGCGGCGCTAAAGCATATCTGGTAAATACAGGCTGGAACGGTACTGGAAAACGTATTTCCATTCGTGATACACGTGGTATCATTGACGCAATCTTAAATGGAGATATCCTGAAGTCATCAACAAAGAAAATTCCATACTTTAACTTTGAAGTTCCGACAGAGCTTCCGGGCGTAGACACCAATATTCTGGATCCGAGAAATACTTATGCAGACGCCTCTGAATGGGAGACAAAAGCAAAAGATTTGGCTCAGAGATTTGTAAAGAATTTTTCCAAGTATGAAGGAAATGAGGCGGGAAGAGCGCTGGTTTCTGCAGGTCCTCAGTTATAAGATATTTTTCTGTACTGAGAGGGAGTCATTTTATACTGCTCCTGAAATATTTTGTAAAAATAACCTTTATTATGATAGCCGACGGCTTCGGCAATTTCTTCTATAGTTTTAGAAGAAGTGCCGAGAAGCTGTTCGGCTTTTTCAAGCCGGATTTTCTGTACGTAGGCAGAGTAAGTCATTCCGGTTTTGTTTTTTATCAGCCGGTTAAAGTAATCCTCCTGAAAGTGGAAGGTATTGGAAAGATCCCGTATTGTAACCGAGGTGAAATGATGTCTTATATATTCGGATACCTCTTCGAAAACAAGCCAGTTCATGGTTTTTCTCTGTTCTTTTGAAAGAGAGAACTCATATTTCGTTCCCAGTATATGAAAAATGCGCATAAGAAGCCCTTTGCAGATGTGGCGAGAGCCTATATTGTTATTGCTAAGCTCACTAAGAAGTGTATATAGACAATCCTCCATTTCCGTTCCTGTATTGCTGTCAGGACGAAAATGGAGATATTGCTGCAAATCCTTTTGTTTCAGCAGGGCAGGTTTTAGGAACATAATAATTTTTTGTGCAGTAATATTTCCATCCATAATTTCTGTAAACATGTCGTTGGCAATGCCGAGAAAAAGAATCGTTGCAGGAGTTTCCATAAGGTAATCCTGGTGCAGGCAGTTTTTGTCAATCAGACAGAGATCACCCTGACGGAAGGTGATGTCCTTTCCCAGTATCTTTTGGCGGAACTCACCGGATACCACATAGCCTAATTCGATATAATCATGAGTGTGTAATTGTGTTTTATCGCCTGAAGAATATTCATAGTGGTAGCAGAATGGCTCCGGAGAAGGGCACATGGAAGCATATAGATTTTTATGTGCGTCGCTGTTCCAGCACAGGGCGAAAAGACGTTCTTGCTTTAAGAGGGGATAGGTTTTTACCTCCTGTACGGATTTGGAATATTCAGGACAAATAAGCCTGGGACCGAGCCGGTGATTTTTGGGAAGGACATTTTCTGCGTGGGAAGTGAGGCTCAGGCAAAGATCGGTTAAAGTCATGAAAAACTGTCTCCTTTCTACTATACTTTGTATTTTAGATAATTACTATTATTCTCCCATGTTCCGGGAATTTTTTCAAGAGCTGAAACTATTGTACGTCAGTCGTAATAGGTAACTTTTTTAAAATATATGCAGAGTTAAGAAATTGAAAAAAACAAGGGATTTCTTATAATAAAATGAAATAGATTAGCTGGCCGAATTATCCGGAGAAAGAAAAGGAGAGATAGGAATATGTTAAAAATGAAAGAATATGAGTTTTGGTTTTGTACAGGTTCCCAGGATTTATATGGAGATGAATGCCTTGCCCATGTTGCAGAGCATTCCCGGAAGATTGTTGAGGAGCTTAACGCATCAGGAAATCTTCCTTACAGGCTTGTATGGAAACCTGCGCTTATTACAAATGAGCTGATCAGAAGGACGCTCAATGAGGCAAATACAGAGGAGAACTGTGCGGGCATTATCACCTGGATGCATACATTTTCTCCTTCCAAATCGTGGATTCTGGGACTCCAGGAGTACAGAAAGCCGCTGCTTCATCTGCATACACAGTTCAACAGAGAGATTCCGTATGATACCATTGATATGGATTTTATGAACGAGAATCAGTCGGCCCACGGCGACAGAGAGTACGGCCATATTTTCAGCCGTCTTAATATGGAGCGTAAAGTGGTTATGGGATACTGGGCGGATGAGGATGTTCAGAAAAAGATTGGTTCCTGGATGCGTACGGCTGTCGGCGTGATTGAGAGCAGCCATGTCCGGGTTATGCGTGTGGCTGACAATATGAGAAATGTTGCGGTTACAGAAGGCGATAAGGTGGAAGCACAGATTAAGTTTGGATGGGAAGTAGACGCATATCCGATAGGTGAGATCACGGAAGCGGTAGACGCTGTACCAAAGGCAGATGTTGACGCTTTGGTTGAGGAGTATTATGATAAATATGAAATCCTTTTAGAAGGAAGAGATGAAAAAGAATTCCGTGAGCATGTGGAAGTCCAGGCCGGGATTGAGATTGGTTTTGAGCGTTTTCTGGAGGAGAAGAACTACCAGGCGATTGTTACACACTTTGGCGATCTTGGCGGACTTAAACAGCTGCCGGGACTTGCAATTCAAAGACTGATGGAAAAGGGATATGGATTCGGTGCAGAAGGAGATTGGAAAACTGCGGCTATGGTTCGTATCATGAAAATTATGACACAGGGCATGAAGGATGCAAAGGGGACTTCCTTTATGGAGGACTACACCTATAATCTGGTTCCTGGAAAGGAAGGAATTCTTCAGGCACACATGCTTGAGGTATGCCCGACGATTGCAGACGGCAGAATCACCATTAAGGAACAGCCGCTTTCAATGGGAAACAGAGAGGATCCGGCAAGACTTGTATTTACATCAAAGACAGGTCCTGCCATTGCAACGTCTCTAATTGACTTGGGGGACAGGTTCCGTCTGATCATCAATGACGTAGACTGTAAGAAGGTAGAAAGGCCGATGCCAAAGCTTCCGGTTGCAACTGCATTCTGGACGCCGCAGCCGAATCTTAAGACAGGAGCTGAAGCGTGGATTCTTGCAGGCGGGGCGCACCATACCGCATTTTCTTATGATCTTACCTCAGAACAGATGGGCGACTGGGCGGCATGCATGGGGATTGAGGCAGTCTATATTGATAAGGACACAACGCTCCGTCAGTTTAAGAATGAACTTCTCTGGAACAGTGCAGTATATCGTAAATAGAGTAAGCAGGAGGAAAAGAAGAGATGAGTAATATCAAAGAAACGATTGAATGTGGAAAAACAGCGCTGGGACTTGAGCTGGGTTCCACAAGAATTAAGGCAGTACTGGTGGACGAGACCCATACGCCTATTGCTTCCGGTGATCATGAGTGGGAGAACCGTCTGGAAAATGGTATATGGACATACTCCCTGGACGATATCTGGAGCGGGCTCCGCCACAGCTATAAAAAGCTGGCGGCTGATGTGGAAGAGAAATATAATACAAAGCTAAAAAAAATCGGAGCTATCGGCTTCAGTGCAATGATGCACGGATATATGGTATTTGATAAGGACGGAAAGCTTCTTGTACCCTTCCGTACTTGGAGAAACGGTATTACTGGTCCGGCGGCAGAGGCCCTTACCGATCTGTTTCAGTACAATATTCCGCAGAGATGGAGTATTGCTCATCTATATCAGGCAATTCTGAATAAGGAAGAGCATGTAAAGGACGCTGCATTTTTTACAACTCTGGCCGGTTACATTCATTGGCGGCTTACCGGTAGGAAGGTGCTGGGAGTGGGAGACGCTTCCGGTATGTTCCCTATTAACCCGGATACAAAGGACTTTGATGCGGGAATGGTGGAAAAATTCGACTCTCTTGTGGCAGAGAGAGGTTTTTCATGGAAATTAAAGGAGATTCTTCCGGAGGTTCTTACCGCAGGAGAGGATGCGGGGGTTCTTACAGAGGAAGGAGCACGCCTTCTTGATGAGAGCGGCGCTCTTGAGGCCGGGATTCCCCTCTGCCCTCCGGAAGGCGACGCAGGAACCGGGATGGCGGCTACCAACAGCGTAAGGAAGCGGACAGGAAATGTGTCGGCAGGAACCTCAGTGTTTGCCATGATTGTTCTTGAACACGAGCTTAAAAAGGTATATCCAGAAATCGATCTTGTGACAACGCCGGACGGAAGCCTGGTGGGTATGGTACATGCCAACAACTGTACCTCTGACCTGAATGCATGGGTAGGATTATTCCGTGAATTTGCAGAGTCCTTCGGCATGGATGTAGACATGAACAGCCTGTTCAGGACTTTATATAACAAAGCGTTGGAAGGAGACGCTGACTGCGGCGGTCTGCTGTCCTACGGATATCTGTCAGGAGAAAATATTACGGGAGTGGAAGAAGGAAGACCGCTTTTCGTACGTTCACCGGAGAGCAGATTCAATCTTGCAAACTTTATGCGGGTGCATCTTTTTACTGCGCTTGGGGCGCTCAAGGTTGGAATGGATATCCTTTTAAAAGAGGAAAAGGTGGAGATAGATGAAATTTTAGGCCACGGCGGTCTTTTTAAGACAAAAGGAGTCGGACAGGGCTTTCTTGCGGCGGCGATTGATACGCCGGTTTCAGTTATGGAGACAGCCGGAGAGGGCGGCCCGTGGGGGATGGCTCTTCTTGCTTCCTATATGTTGAACAAAAAAGAGGGAGAGCCCCTCGCGGACTATTTGTCAAATAGAGTGTTTGCAGGAAATAAAGGAACAAAGATGGAGCCGAGGCCGGAAGATGTGGAAGGATTTGAGATATTCACACAAAGGTATATAAAGGGTGTTGCCATTGAGAAGGCAGCGCTTGTCCATTTGATATAGAAGAGAGAAGGGAGCTGTTTTTAGATGCTTGAGCAGTTAAAAAAGGAAGTGTACGAGGCAAATATGCTTCTTCCCAAATACAATCTTGTAACCTTTACATGGGGGAATGTAAGCGGAATTGACAGAGAAAAAGGTCTTTTTGTGATTAAACCAAGCGGTGTTGACTATGACAAGCTTACGCCGGAGGATATGGTGGTTGTTGATCTCGGCGGAAATAAGGTGGAGGGAGCTTATAATCCGTCCTCGGATACGGCGACTCATGTGGTGCTTTATAACCGGTTCCCGGATATTGGCGGAGTAGTACACACCCATTCTCCGTGGGCCACCAGCTGGGCACAGGCAGGAAGAGGAATCCCCTGCTATGGAACAACCCATGCGGACTATCTGTACGGAGAAGTACCGTGTGTGAGAAATCTTACGAAGGAAGAGATTGACGAAGCATATGAGAAAAATACCGGTGTGCTGATTGCGGACGAGTTCAGAGACCGTAATCTGGATTATGCTGCGACTCCTGCAGTGCTTTGTAAGAATCACGGACCGTTTACCTGGGGCGGGGACGCCCATGAGGCGGTGCACAATGCGGTTGTACTGGAAGAAGTGGCGAAAATGGCGGCACAGTGCGAATGGCTCAATCCAGATAATAGGCCGGCTCCTAAGGAGCTTCAGGATAAACATTACTACAGGAAACACGGGGCAAATGCTTATTACGGGCAGCCTGGGAAGTAAAAAGGAATAATAAAAACGGATTGCAGAGAAACGAAATGCTGCAATCCGTCTTCTATTTTGTCCAATCACTTGAAAGCTTTACCAGTTTACCTTCTGTGTAATCTCCCGGATATCCGGAACTGCCAGCAGGATCGGATACAATATAAAGGAGATCAGAAGTCCGCTTACACCTTGAATCAGATTTGCCGGGATACTTGCCGCCGCAGAGGATACTCCATAAAGAGGAATCTCACACAAAAAGTATCCGCCTGTTACAAAAAGGATGTCCGTAGTACCGCCGAGTATTACTGCAGTGCACCGGCTTTTGGAGGTTTTGCCGAATTTTTGATAAAGAATTCCGGCAATGAATGCAATGCTCCCTTTGACGGCAAATGTAATCGGAACATAGATAAAGTATCCTCCTAAAAGATCGGCCATAGCAGAACCAATGCCTGCGGCGGCAAGTCCCCATACGGGACCGAGAATTATACCGGAGAGAATGACAATAGCGTCGCCGGGATGAATGTAGCCGCCTGTACCAGGTGTGGGAATGCGTATAGACATAGTCGCAGCGCATGCAAGTGCGGCAAATAGCGCTGTCATAACAATTTTTTTCAGATTAGAATTACTGTCCATAACAAAAACCTCTTTTCCTTGTAAGTAATATGTATTTCTGCATGTATACTTTATAACATATCTGGAATGAATAAAAGAACCAATATTTATAAAATTAACCAGTCCAGTTTAAAGGGCTTATTGTTGAGAGGAGAAATTTGTGCTATACTTGTGCTTATCAGAATAGATGGTTTTGCGGTGAGATTCAAAACAGTAAGGAGACCGGCATATGAGCAGAGGGGCTGAATTTCTCATCTATGTGACGGAAAAGTTAAAGAACAGAATAAAAGAATTAAGCGGGAAGATTCAAAGTGTAAAAAAAGATATAGAGAGCATGAATGCATATTATTGGGAGAGCTATACGGAAATGGATCAGTATGGCTATGAAAATTATGATAATCAGCAGGCGCTCCTTAGTCAGGTAAATGCAAATCAGAATAATCAGAGGCTGTTTGCACGATACAGGAAGCTTTTGGATGCGCCTTTTTTCGGAAGTGTGGAGTTCCTCTATGACGGAGAGGAGGAGCCGGAAATATTCTATATTGGAATTGGGAATTTTTCTGAGGAGCCGGGAGGCACGCCTTTAATCTATGACTGGAGGGCGCCGGTCAGCGGCCTTTTTTATGATTACGATAAGGGGAGAGCGTCCTACAGGGCGCCCCAAGGATTGCTTGAGGGAAAAATATGTTCCAAATGGCAGTATAAGATTCGAGGGGGCAGGCTGCTTTATGAGTTTGAGAGTGATATGAAAATAGATGATGAGATTCTAAAGGAAGAGCTGGGCACGAACAGCGATACGCAGCTTAAGAATATTGTCCGCACGATTCAGAGGGAGCAGAATGCAATTATCCGTAATACGAAGGATCGTATTCTGGCAATTCAGGGAGTGGCAGGAAGCGGAAAGACCTCTGTGGCCCTGCACAGGATCGCCTATCTTCTCTATCATGAAAGAGAGGGTCTTAGATCCCGGAATATATTGATCCTGTCGCCGAACAGCGTGTTTGCGGATTACATTTCCCATATTCTTCCGGAACTTGGAGAAGAGAATATTCAGGAAACGAGCCTTGATCTATTTGCCTGGAGGGAGCTTTCAGACGTAGCGGCAGATTGTGAAGACTATTATCATCAGATAGAGCGGCAGATTAAGGGCAGAGGGGATCACGGCGGCCTCTGGAGCCTTAAGGATGAAGAAAGATATCGTTGGAAACAGTCAGAAGAGTTTGTCCAGTCCGTAGAGGGGTTTCTGGTGGAGCTTGAAGATCGGCTGCTGGATTTCCATGCTATTTCTTTCCGGGATTTCGAAAAGAAAACAGAAGAGATTATGAAGCTTTTTTATGACCGTTTCAGCGGCGCTGCCATTCTGTCCAGAATGGATACGGTCATGGAATATTGTATAGATGAATATGAAACGCTTAGGGGACATGAGCTTGGGGAAGAGGAAAGAGAGTATATTCAAAATCAGTTTTTATCAATGTATGTTACAAAAGATATTTATGAAATTTACAACTGGTTTTTGGAGGGAAACGGCTTTCCGACATTGCCGGAGGTTCCGAGGGAGGAGAGGCTTTTATTGTATGAAGATGTCTTCCCGCTTCTTTATCTTAAATGCAGACTGTGCAGCGAAAGAGGACGGCGGAATATACGACACCTGGTCATTGATGAAATGCAGGATTATTCCTATCTTCAATATGTTCTTCTGGAAAAACTTTTTCCGTGTAAAATGACGATTCTGGGGGACTATGCACAGACTGTTGATTTTATGGAGCAGGACGTGTTTTCATTTTTGCCGAAAATATTCGGAAAAAAACTCCGAAAGGTCACAATGGACAAAAGCTACCGTAATACGATGGAAATTGCACAATATGCGGGAAAGCTTGCAGAGACAGGAGAAATCAAATATTTGAGGCGCCACGGAAAAGCGGTTTCTGAGGAAATATACAGAACGTCTGAAGAGGCGTTAGAAGCAGTTCTCTCCCATGTAAGAGTTTTGGGAGAGACAGACGGGCAGTATGAGACAGCGGCATTGCTTTTTATGACGCAGCATGAGGCGTATAAGGCATACGAATATTTTAAAAGACTCCGCATAGATGTATGTTACATTAACAGAGACAGCCAAAGCTTTGAAAGGGGGCTGACGGTTACGGCATATTATATGGCAAAGGGACTGGAATTTGACCAGGTGTTTATTATGGGAGGCAGTAAGGAAAACGGCATGTTTAAAAATTTTCGTTACATCAGCGCCACAAGGGCATTGCATGAACTTTATGTCTGTGATATTGTAGAAGAATCAATGGAATAGAATGGAGGTAGAATATGGGCTTGAAAAGGACAGAATTTGGCGTAACAGATAATGGAGAGGACACCTGTCTGTACACCTTTGAAAATGCACAGGGAATGCAGATGAGGGTTACAGATTACGGGGCGTCCCTTGTATCCGTGATTGTAAAAGATAGGAAGGGAAATATGCGGGACGTGGTTCTTGGTTATGACAACGCCGCGGGATATGAAAATGATAATAATCTGTTTTTTGGCGCGATTGTAGGGAGGAACGCTAACCGTATTGGAGGAGCCTCCTTTGTCATCAATGAAAAACGTTATGAATTATTTCAGAATAATAATGGTAATAATCTTCACAGCGGTCCGGATTATTTTATGAAAAGGAGCTGGAAGGTAGAAAAGACGGAGGAAAACAGTATTACTTTCTCCCTATTCAGCCCTCATATGGATCAGGGATATCCGGGAAATGTTACAATTTATGTTACCTATACCCTGACGGAGGAAAATGAGGTGCGTATTGCGTATCAGGCGTGTCCGGATGAGGATACGGTTTTAAATATGACAAACCACAGTTACTTTAATTTGGACGGACATGGGGCAGGAAGCGTGCTTGAACAGAAGGTTTGGATTGATGCCGATACATATACAGAGGCAGATGAGGAGTCTATTCCCACAGGAAGACTGATTAAGGTGGAGGATACGCCGATGGATTTCAGGGTTCCTAAAGCTATAGGACAGGATATCGAAAAGGACTATCAGGCGCTTGTATACGGTCTGGGTTATGATCACAATTATGTGTTAAACGGAGAAGGCTATCGGAAAGTGGCCAGCTTAAGCTCCGAAGCAAGCGGAATCCGAATGGATGTATATACGGACTGTCCTGGAATGCAGCTTTATACAGCAAACTTTCTGGCAGGAGAAACAGGGAAGGGCGGAACATCCTATCCGAAGAGATGCGCGGTATGTTTTGAGTCCCAGTATTTCCCGGATGCAGTAAATCATGCGGAATTTAAAGGCCCTGTCTGCAAAAAAGGCGAGACCTATTATACAGTAACGGGCTATCGTTTCAGCGTAGAATAGAAGGAGTGCCTGATGGTATCAGCAATAAAAGAGACAGAAAATGAGAGGGAAACCTGTGAGCTTGGCTTCCATATGGGAAAGAGAGCTAAGGCAGGTCATGTGTATACACTTGTGGGAGATCTGGGCGTGGGGAAAACCGTGTTTACAAAGGGATTTGCCGCAGGACTTGGCATAGGGGAGCCGGTGTGCAGTCCTACGTTTACTATTGTACAGATTTATGAGGAAGGGCGTCTGCCCTTCTATCATTTTGACGTTTATCGTATCGGAGATATAGCAGAGATGGATGAGATCGGCTATGAGGATTATATTTACGGGGAAGGTGTAAGTCTGATTGAGTGGGCTGACCGGATACCGGAGCTTTTGCCGGAGCACTATACAGAAATAAAAATAGAAAAAAATTTGGAAAAAGGATTTGATTATCGGAGGATTATGGTATGCGAATATTAGCTCTTGACAGCTCCGGGCTTGTTGCCAGTGTGGCCATTGTAGAAGGAGATGAGGCAGGCGGCAATACTATAGCGGAATACACAATAAACTATAAAAAGACACATTCACAGACCTTGCTTCCTATGCTGGACGAAGTGGTGAAGATGACAGGGGTTAATCTTGACAGTATAGATGCCGTCGCAGCCGCAGGAGGGCCGGGTTCTTTCACAGGGCTCAGGATTGGCGCCGCCACAGCGAAGGGACTGGGACTAGCCTTGAATAAACCGCTGCTCCATGTACCTACGCTGCATGGTCTTGCCTATAATCTGTGCGGGACAGACAGCATCGTCTGCCCTATTATGGATGCAAGGCGCGGACAGGTTTATACCGGAATATATGAATTCGACGGAAACAATCTGGTAGTTCTTGTGGATCAGACGGCGGTCAGCATTGAGGAATTAGGAGAGAAACTTTGCGCCTATGACAGAAAGATACTTTTTTTAGGAGACGGAGTTCCGGTCTTTCGGCACCTGCTTGTGGAACGCATTATGGCGGGGAAGAAAATCGGGTTTGCACCTCTTAATATGAACCGGCAGCGGGCGGCTTCTGTAGGAGCCCTTGCTCTTCGGTATTTTCATGAGGGAAAAGCGCAGAGCGCCGCTGACTTCAAACCGGACTATCTTCGGGTATCTCAGGCAGAACGGGAGAGACAGGAAAAGGAAGCAGAAAAGAGGAAGGAGGAAGTGGATCATGTTTCAATTTCAGTGTGATTATACCGAAGGAGCACATCCTTTGATTTTAAAAAGGCTGGAGGAGACAAATTTTCAGCAGACGGAAGGGTATGGAAATGATATTTACTGTGCCCGGGCGAAAGAAAGAATAAGAAAGCTCTGTAAGGCGGAGGATGCGGACGTACATTTTCTTGTGGGAGGAACACAGGTAAATTTTACAGTGATTAGTTCCATTTTAAGACCCCATCAGGGCGTGGCGGCGGCATCAAGCGGTCACATTAATATGCATGAGACAGGTGCTGTGGAGGCCACAGGACATAAGGTGCTGACGATTCCCAGCGAAGACGGAAAGATTACGGCGGAACAGGTGCGCGCTCTTTATGAGGCCCACTGGTCAGATGCGGATCACGAGCATATGGTACAGCCGGGGATGGTGTATATCTCTCATCCGACAGAAAACGGAACGCTCTACAGCAAAGAGGAGCTTACGGCGCTTAAAAGGACCTGTACGGCTCTCGGGCTCCCTCTTTTTCTTGACGGGGCACGGATGGGTTACGGACTGGCTTCAGAAAAATCTACCTTTGGACTGGAGGATATTGCAGAGCTTACGGATGTATTTTATATTGGGGGTACGAAGGTGGGAGCCTTGTTTGGAGAGGCGGTTGTGATTACAAATCCGAATTTCAGAAGAGATTTCCGCTACCTGATTAAGCAGCATGGAGGAATGCTGGCAAAGGGAAGGCTGCTTGGTATTCAGTTTGATGTTTTGTTTGAGAACGGACTTTATTTTGAGCTTGCAGGGCATGCAGACGCTTTGGCAATGCGTTTAAAAGAGGCGTTTGTAAAGAAGGGCTATGAACTTCGTTATGATTCCTGGACGAATCAGCAGTTTCCGATTCTTCCCAATGATCATATAAAAAAGCTTAAGAAGGATTATTCCTTTGCTCTCTGGGAGACAGTCGACGAGGCCCACAAGGCGGTTCGTTTTTGTACAAGCTGGGCTACAAAGGAGGAGGCGGTCGACGCCCTGATCCGTGATATTGAGGCATTATAAGATGCTGTATGTTAAAGAAATCTGTGAAAGAGAGCTTCCTATGGCTGCATTGCTGGAAAGAAAAATTTTTTCAGACCCGTGGAGTGAGAAGGCGTTTTTCGAAACGCTGCAGAGTCCGGGAACCATCATGTTTGGAGCTTGGGAGGGAGAGAGTCTTGCGGGCTATGTGATCGTATACTATGTTCTTGACGAGGCGGAGATCGTGCGTCTTGCAGTAAAAGAGTCCTGCAGAAGAAAAGGGGCTGCCGGTCAGCTGTTCCTAAAGGTGAAGGAATTTTGTGCAGAAAAAAATATTACAGATATTTTTCTGGAGGTGCGCAGAAGCAATGTTCCGGCAATTACATTTTATCGGAAACACGGCTTTCAGACAGATGGAATTCGAAAAAATTTCTATACGAATCCAACGGAGGATGCTATACTTATGAGCAGTAAAGCTGTAAAATAGATGGAAAAGCTGACAGCAGTTTCCACTATGCAATGGAATATTAAGAGGATATAATGTAGGCGTAACAAGGAGATAAATAAGCGAAGTATACGCAGGGAGGAATTGTATGCGCCAGTATAATACAAGTTTAAAGGAAACAAATGAACTAGAGAAGATTATATGTAATAAATGCGGAAAAGAAATCCTGGTTCTCAGAGGGGTTCCCCAGGAGGATGTACTTCAGGTGGAAAAGAGATGGGGATATTTTTCCGATAAGGATAACTGTGTGGACCAGTTTGATCTTTGCGAGGAATGCTATGATGAGTTCGTAAAAGATTTCCGGATTAAAATAAGAAATTGAGGTAGATTATGTTAGATGTATGTTTGTTAGGAACAGGAGGAATGATGCCTCTGCCGTATCGGTGGCTTACGGCATTGATGGTGCGTTACAATGGAAGCAGTACACTGATTGACTGCGGGGAAGGTACGCAGATTGCAATTAAAGAAAAGGGATGGAGCTTTAAACCGATTGATGTAATCTGCTTTACTCATTATCACGGCGATCATATCAGCGGTCTTCCGGGTCTTTTGCTTACGATGGGGAATGCGGACCGGACAGAGCCGCTTACCCTGATTGGCCCCAAGGGACTTGAACGAGTAGTAAATTCCCTTCGTGTAATTGCACCAGAGCTTCCTTTTTCCATCAAATATATAGAGATAAACGAGCCCTTTCGAATGATGGAAATGAATGGATTCAGACTGAAGGCGTTTCGCGTGAATCATAATGTGCCTTGCTACGGTTATACGATGGAAATTGACCGTGCGGGGAAATTTGATGTGGCCCGTGCAAATGCAGCGGAGATTCCGCAGAAGTACTGGGGGCAGCTTCAGAGAGGGGAAAAAGTGGAAACGAAAGGGGAGATCTATACGCCGGATATGGTGCTGGGTCCTCCGAGAAAGGGCCTTAAGCTTACCTATTGCACAGACACTCGTCCGACAGATTCTATTAGAGATAATGCCAGAGGCTCAGACTTGTTTATCTGTGAGGGCATGTATGGGGAGAAGGATAAGCAGAAGAAGGCAAGGGAATATAAGCATATGACATTTTATGAAGCGGCACAGCTTGCAAAGGAGGCTGAGGTAAAGGAAATGTGGCTTACACATTACAGCCCTTCTCTTGCAAAGCCTGAGGAATACATGGAGGAAGTGAGAAAGATATTCCCGGGAACAATCGCAGCGAAGGACTGCCGTACTGCTGAGCTTGTATTTTCGGATTAAAAAGGGTTGTGTAAATTATGAGTGAGAATATGAAGGACATATTGATTCTGGCAATTGAAAGTTCGTGTGATGAAACGGCAGCAGCCGTTGTTAAAAATGGAAGGGAGGTTCTTTCCAATATCATTTCATCTCAGATTGCACTTCATACGCTGTACGGCGGGGTTGTGCCGGAAATTGCCTCAAGAAAGCATATAGAAAAAATAAATCAGGTAATCCAGGCGGCGCTTTCAGAAGCAGACGTGACTCTTGAAGAAATTGATGCAGTCGGCGTTACCTATGGTCCGGGACTGGTAGGGGCGCTGCTTGTAGGCGTCGCAGAGGCAAAAGCGCTGGCCTATGCAGCAGGGAAGCCTCTAGTTGGCGTACATCATATCGAGGGGCACATTGCTGCAAATTTTATTGAGCATAAAGAGTTGGAGCCGCCGTTTTTTTCCCTTGTTGTGTCAGGAGGACACACGCATCTGGTTCATGTGAAGGATTATGGAAAGTTCGACATTATCGGGAGAACCCGGGATGATGCGGCAGGCGAAGCGTTTGACAAAGTGGCGCGGGCCATCGGGTTAGGATATCCGGGAGGACCTAAAATTGATAAGGTGGCAAAAGAAGGGAATCCGGAGGCGATTGCGTTTCCGCGGGCTCATATGGAGGATGCACCGTATGATTTCAGTTTTAGCGGGGTAAAATCAGCGGTTCTTAACTATATCAACGGGTGTAAGATGAAGGGAGAAACCTATTGTCAGGCTGATGTTGCCGCATCATTTCAGAAGGCGGTTACAGATGTACTGGTGGATAACGCCATGCGTGCAGTAGAGGAATATCAGATAGACCGGTTTGCAATTGCAGGAGGCGTTGCATCTAACACAGCACTCAGAGAGGCAATGAAAAGAGCGTGCGATGAACGGAACGTAAAATTTTATTATCCGTCGCCTGTGTATTGTACAGATAATGCAGCGATGATTGGCACAGCAGCTTACTATGAATACAAAAACGGTACAAGGCATGGATGGGACCTGAATGCAGTTCCTAATCTGAAGCTGGGAGAGAGATAGATGAAAAGGCATTGTACAGCAATTGTTTTGGCGGCAGGCCAGGGCAGGCGCATGGGCACGGCGGTACAGAAACAGTATTTGGAGCTGAAAGGGAAGCCGCTGTTATATTATTCTTTAAAAGTATTTGAGGATTCAGAAGTTATTGATGATATCATTTTGGTAGTGGGAAAAGATCAGGAGGAATTTGTCCGTGCTGAGATTGTAGAAAAGTATCATATTACAAAGATCTGGAAAATAGTATCCGGAGGAGACGAGCGGTATGCCTCCGTGTGGCGGGGGCTTGAGGCGGCAGGCTCTATGGAGACAGAGGGATACGTCTTTATCCATGACGGCGCAAGACCCTTTATTGATGAAGGGATTATAAAGAGAGGGTATGACACTGTTTTAAAATATAAGGCATGTGCTGCGGGAATGCCCAGCAAGGATACCGTTAAGCGGGTAGATGATCAGCAGTTTGCCAAGGAAACCCCGGAAAGAAAATATGTGTGGCTGGTGCAGACGCCGCAGATATTTGAAAGGTCGTTGATCATTCAAGCATATTCCCGTCTGATGAGGGAAGAAAATATTAATGTGACAGATGACGCTATGGTTGTGGAACAGATGATGAAAATGCCTGTAAAGCTCTTTAAAGGGGATTATGAGAATATAAAGGTTACTACTCCGGAGGACATGGAGATTGCCAATGTCTTTCTCGGGAAAAGATTGAAAAAGGTATAATTTGTGATTGACTTAGAAAAAATTATATGATATGATATATT
>CAOJQZ010000012.1 GCA_948441955.1 uncultured Lachnospiraceae bacterium
TCTGCATTATCCTGTCTAAGTAAAAGTCTATATTCAGCTCTTGAAGTCATCATTCTATAAGGTTCAAGATTTTCTTTTGTAACAAGATCATCTATTAAAACACCTATATAAGCTTCTGAACGATCTAATATAATACTTTCTTTTCCCTGTAATTTTCTGGCAGCATTAATGCCTGCTATTAAACCCTGTGCTGCAGCTTCTTCATAACCTGAACTTCCATTAAATTGTCCTCCACTGAATAACCCTTCTATATTTCTAAATTCCAGAGAAGGTTTTAACTGTCTGGCATCTATACAATCATACTCAATTGCATAAGCATTTCTAATAATTTTCACATTTTCAAGACCAGGGACAGTTCTATACATCGCATACTGAACATCCTCTGGCAGAGAACTTGACATTCCCCCTATATACATTTCATTCGTATCTATTCCCTCTGGTTCTATAAATACCTGATGTCTGTCCTTATCGGAAAATTTTACAACTTTATCTTCAATAGAAGGACAATATCTGGGACCCGTTCCTTCTATCATACCTGAAAATAATGGTGATCTGTTAATATTATCTCGAATAATTTTATGGGTTTTTTCATTTGTATAAGTAAGCCAGCAAGAAACCTGAGCAATTTGAATATCCTCAGAATTTGTAGTAAAAGAAAATGGAACAATATGTTCATCACCTAGCTGCTCCTCCATCTTACTAAAATCTATAGATCTTTTATCTATCCTTGCAGGAGTTCCTGTTTTAAAACGATACATTTTTATTCCAAGCTTTTTCAAAGAATCTGTTAAATAATTTGCTGACTGAAGACCATTTGGCCCTGTATTATAATTTACTTCACCATAAATACATCTTGCATTCAGATAAGTACCGGTACATAATATAACTGCATCAACAGAAAATATACCCCCTGATAGTATTTTAACACCAACAACTTTATTATTTTCTGTTAATATATCCACTACTTCAGTCTGCTTAATTTCAAGATTTTCCTGATTCTCAAGAATACGTCTCATTGTTCTGCTATAATCTTCTTTATCTGCCTGAGCACGTAAAGAATGTACTGCAGGACCCTTTGACTTATTTAACATTTTAGATTGTATAAAAGTGCGATCAATTACCTTTCCCATTTCACCACCAAGGGCATCTATTTCTCTTACAAGATGTCCCTTAGAACTTCCTCCTATATTAGGATTGCATGGCATAAGAGCTATACTGTCAAGACTTACTGTAAAAACAATTGTTCGAAATCCTAGTCTTGAAGCTGCAAGAGCTGCTTCACATCCGGCATGTCCCGCCCCTATTACTGCAATATCATATTCATCCTTATTTTCCCATGCAGAATTTACTAAATATTTCATTAACCAGATCCTCCCCTATCGTTTCACCTGTAATACTGCCAAGCAATTCATATGCATCCATCAAATCAATAGAATAAAAATCCTCTGGCATTCCCGATTCAATACTGTCATTTACCCTTTTCAAAGCCATATATGCATTCTGAAGTAATACCTTATGACGAATATTTGTAATATAGATTTCATCATTAAATGCAAGTTTTCCTTCATAAAACATATTTTTCAGAATATCCTCCAATTCATGAATTCCTCTATTTTTCTTTATAGATACTTCAATAATTGGAATATCAGGCATTTCATCATTATATTTTTTTGCAGGAAATAATTCAAAATACATTTTTATAATATCCTCTTTTTTTACTATCATATCTAAATCTGATTTATTTAGCAATATAATAGATTTTTTTCCTTTCAACATTTTTAATATATCTTTATCATTTTGATCCAGACTTATAGAAGCATCTACCACATAAATAATTAAATCTGCTGACTCAGCATATTTTTTTGCCTTTTCGACACCTATTTTTTCTACAATATCCTCTGTGTTTCTTATCCCTGCAGTATCTATAATATTTAAGGAAATTCCCTGTAAGCTAATATGTTCTTCTAAAATATCACGTGTAGTACCTGCAATATCTGTAACAATTGCACGTTCTTCTCCAAGAATAACATTTAAAAGAGAAGATTTTCCGGCATTCGGCTTACCTACAATCACTGTATCGATTCCTTCTTTTATAATTCTTCCATCCTCACAAGTCGATAAAAGCTGTTCTATTTCCAAAAGTAACTCATTAATTGTCTTTTTTAATGTTTCTCCATAGCCATCAATACTAATATGTTCCGGGTCATCAAGTGCAGTTTCAATAAATGCAGTATGATAAATTATTTTGTTTCTAATATCATTAATTTTACTTTTTATATTACCTTTTAATTGTGCAATAGAACTTTTTAACGCATATTCATTTTTAGAAGATATTATATCGCTGACAGCCTCTGCCTGTGAAAGATCCAAACGGCCATTTAAAAAAGCTCTTTTTGTAAATTCTCCTGGTTCCGCCGGTCTGGCTCCATTTTTTATAAGTAATTCAAGAATACGTTTTACTATATATACGCCTCCATGACAATTAATCTCTATCGTATCTTCCCCTGTATAAGTATGAGGAGCTTTCATAAGCATTATTAGTACCTCATCTATTATATTATCATTCTCTTTTATATAGCCGTAATGAATTGTATGGGACTTTTGATTAATTAATTTTTTATTATTTTTTCCCTTGTATACCTTTTCTGCAATTGATACTGCCTTTTCGCCACTCATTCGTACAATTCCAATTCCAGAAGGACTTACTGCTGTAGAAATAGCAGCTATCGTATCAGAACAATGATTGATAACCATATATATACCTCCATATTTAAAAAGCAGGAGTTTTAAAACCCCTGCCCCTTTTTCATTCTTTATCTGTTACGTACCAATGTCACTACTACTCTCCTATATGGTTCTTCACCTTCGCTATGTGTAGAAACAGCCGGATCGGATTGTAATGCTGAATGTATAATTCTTCTTTCATATGGATTCATTGGTTCCAAGGAAACCGTTCTTCTTGTTCTTTTTACTTTACTTGAAATATTTTTAGCCAGATTTTCAAGAGTCTCTCTTCTTCTCCTTCTATAATCCTCTGTATCAAGTTTTACACGAACATATCCGTCCTGCATCTTATTTGCAACTCTATTAGTCAGATATTGAAGTGAATCCAGAGTTTGTCCTCTCTTACCAATTAAAATTCCCATATTGTCTCCTTCCATATTAAGGGAAAGAGCTCCTTCTTCATCAATCTCAGATGTAACATTTACGTTTTCCATCTTCATTGCCTTTAATACATCTACAATAAAATCCTCACAGGCTTTAACTGTTGCTTCCTCAATCTTTTCAAGCTTTACTTCTTTTTTATTTTCCTTTATCTGTACTGCATCATTTTTTCTGTTTTCTTTTTTATGTTCCTTCTTATTTTCCTTTTTGGTCTCTTTTTTAATTTCTTTTATATTTTCTTCCTTTACTGTCTCTTTTTTCTCCTCTTCTATAGGTTCAGATTTTTCCTCTTCCTTTATGCGAGCCTTTATAACAGCCTGTTTCATTCCTATTCCTAAAAATCCTGCGCTTCCCTTCTCGATCACTACATAATCCAGACGATCACTTGTTACACCCAGCTGAATCAATGCTTCTGTAATAGCATCGTCTAATGTCTTTGCTGATACTGTAATGTAATCCATATCCTTTTAGCCCCCTTATTTATTTTCATTAAATTTTTTTACCATATTTGCCTTTGCAGCGAGACTTCCCTCTTTTATATTTTGTGAAGCTCTTGCTATTCTTTCTTCCTTTTCCTTTTCACTCAAGGAAGATGTACTTCTATTTGCAGAAGATTTAATACTCTTTGTATTCATCTGAGCCATCTCATTGATTTTTTCTTCACGTTCGCCGCGCTTTTCACGTTTTCTTGCAGCTTTTTCTTTATTTTTTTCAATTAAATCTTCTACAGACATTTTTGAAAGATATTTATTAATTACAATCTGCTGAACACAACGTACAACTGCACTTACTACCCAATATACACCGATACCTGTCGGAAGCGAAAATACCATAAATACTGAAAATAAGGGCATGGTAACATTCATTGTTTTCATTGTTCCGGCCATTTGATTATCCATCTGCTGAGAACTTCCAGATATATTTTGTGAAAGTCTTACACTTATATACTGTGTAGCGCCAGAAAGAACCGGAAGAAGAATTGCAGTAATTATAATTACTGCTGACGGAAATCCAAAATTTTCTCCATTTCTTACTGCACTTATCATTGCAGACGGTGTAATTGTCATATTAGGAATTGTAAGAAACTTATTTGCTTCATTTGTAATATGAGGTACATATTCCTGAATATTATATATAACAGGATAAAGTGCAAATAAAAACGGCATCTGAATTAACAAAGGAAGGCATCCGCCCATCATTGAAGTACCATATTTGTCGTATACCTGCTGGATTTCTTCCTGCTGTTTAAGCATAGAAGCCTGATCCTTTTTATTTTTATACTTTTTTTGAATAGCCTGCACTTCCGGATTAATTACAGCCTGCATTTTTGTTGTTCTCTGCTGGTTAATCGTCATTGGAAGCATACATGTATATACCAGTATTGTATAAATAATAATTGACCACCCGACAAGTCCCGTGTCTGTTGCTAATATACTATCTAACATTGTATAGATAAAGTTCATAACTTTACCTAATACCCAGCAAATCTGTCCTACAATCGGCCAGTTTGCCGCGGATATCAAACTCATTGTCATTCCTGTCTCCTCCGTTATTTCATGTAATTTTTAGGGAACCGGGTCATATCCTCCCTTTGAAAATGGATTGCAGCGAAGTATTCTCCACAAACTTAATATTCCTCCTTTTAATGCACCATATTTTTCCACAGCCTCAAATGCATAAGTAGAACAGGTAGGATAAAACTTACAGGAAGAATATCCCTTTGCTCCAGATAAATATTTTCGGTAAAATTTTATACCCGACAGAAAAATCGCTTTCATTATCCTTTATCCCTCATCTGTATCTATAATTTTATGAAGATGTCCCAGATGCATAAGTGCGCTCTCAATCTCTTTATATCCTTTTCCTTTAGCGCCGGCTCTTCCAATTACAACAATATCATATCCGCATCTGAAGCTTTCCTCTTGTAGTCTGTAACTCTCTCTAATAAGCCTGATCAATCTATGTCTTACAATACTGTTACCAACCTTTTTGCTTACAGATATTCCTAATCGGTTCCTGTTTTTTTTATTTTCTTTAATATACATAACAAGATATTTATTACCACAGGAAACGCCATCCTTATAAACACTCTGAAAATCTCTGTTTTTTTTCAGTGATTCGGAATATTTCATGTTTTTTATTCTCCTGTTTTTTAGAGAAGAAAAGGCCACATATATGCGGCCTACGCTGATAATCTCTTTCTTCCTTTTGCTCTTCTGTTTGCAAGAACCTTTCTTCCACCTGCTGAACTCATTCTTGCACGAAAACCATGAACTTTAGATCTTTGTCTCTTTTTTGGCTGGAATGTCATCTTCATAAATATCCACCTCCTTATATTTTTCAAGGGATTATTCCCACTTTATTTCTAAAAGACATCAGCTTTGATTATATTAAAAAAATGGCTCTACGTCAAGCAAAACCAATGATTTTATTTACTTTTTATTGCTTAAATTCTTTTTTTGATGTAGAATAGAAAAGAATAAATGTTAAAGAGTAGGAGTTTGTCTAAAATGAACATTGTTGAGGAAAAGTGGCCGGAAATTATTGAACATCTCAGGGTAGAGCATGAATTATCCAATGTATCATTCAATACATGGATACAGCCATTAAAAGTATTTGACATTTTAAATGATACTGTATTTATACTTGTAAATATGAACGCAAGTGTAGAATATATGGAAAAAAAATATCTTTTACCATTAAAAGTATCTATTGCAGAAATAACCGGCATTGAATATGAAGTAACATTTATTTCGGAAGACGACGACAGAATATATGAAATTCAAAATATGTCCATAGAAGCAAATCAAAAGAAAAAAACAAAATCTATAGCGGAAAAAGCAGGCCTTAATCCAAAATATACTTTTGACACTTTTGTTGTAGGAGGAAATAACAATTTTGCTCACGCTGCATCTCTTGCCGTAGCAGAATCCCCAGGGGAGGTCTATAATCCTCTTTTTCTTTATGGAGGAGTAGGACTTGGGAAAACACATCTGATGCATTCGATTGCGCATTTCATTTTGACAGATAATCCGAAAAAAAATGTTTTATATGTTACAAGTGAAGCATTTACAAATGAACTTATTAACGCCCTACGAACCGGAAGGACAGAAGGAAATGAATCCTCTATGATGAAATTCCGCGAAAAGTACAGAAATAACGATGTACTTTTAATTGATGACATTCAATTTATAATAGGAAAAGAAAGTACCCAAGAAGAGTTTTTTCATACTTTTAATCACCTTCATACCTCCGGTAAGCAGATTATTATATCCAGTGATAAACCTCCAAGAGATATAGAGACTCTTGAAGCAAGATTAAGAACAAGATTTGAATGGGGATTAATCGCAGATATTTCTGCACCAGATTATGAAACCCGTATGGCAATTCTTCAGAAAAAAATTGAATTAGATCATCTGGATAAATATAATATTTCACATGAAGTACTTGACTATATTGCCAAAAATATAAAATCTAACATACGAGAGCTTGAAGGTTCACTCAATAAATTAATTGCACTTTATAAATTAAATAACAATCACAGCCCCATCGACATTTCTCTTGCATCAGAAGCTTTAAAGGATATTATATCTGCTGAAAATAAAAGAGAAGTTACTCCGGAATTTATTATAGATATTGTATCCGATCATTTCGGTATCACAGTAACAGACATAAAAAGTAAGAAAAGAAGCGAAGATATTTCCATACCAAGGCAGATATGTATGTATCTTATGCGCTATATGACAGATACTCCCCTTAAAACAATCGGAATAGTCCTTGGAGGAAAAGATCATTCTACTGTCAAATACGGAGCAGAAAAGATAGCTGTAGAAGTTGAAAACGATGAAACATTAGCTAACACAATCAATATAATCAAGAAAAAAATAAATCCTTTATAATGTTGATAAATATGTGGACAACCTTGTGAAAATATATGGATAAACAAAGAATAACTGAATTTTTAATAAAATATTGCCGCTTATTAAAAAAAAATAATCCCAATAGAATTCACACCCTTTCAAAAAATAATTCACTTACTTATCAAAATCACAAAGTATTGAATTACAAGGGACTTTATAGGTTTTACACTTTTTACCGCCCCCTTATAAGAAGAATACGGAAATAATTTATATATTTATATATAAGACTTACCATGGGAAAGGAGTTTTACACACATGAAGATTATATGTACAAAATCAAATCTGGCAAAGGGAGTAAACATTGTTTCAAAAGCTGTTCCATCTAAAACAACAATGCCCATTCTGGAATGTGTATTAATTGATGCAACTATGAATACGATCAAGCTGACAGCTAATGATATGGAGCTTGGAATACAGACAGAGATTGAGGGAAATATCATTGAAAGAGGAATGATTGCAATTGATGCAAAATTTTTCTCAGAGATAGTAAGGAAGCTTCCGGACAATGATGTAATTATAGAAAGTGATGAGAGGCTTCAGACAACGATTATATGTGAAAAAGCAAAATTTGATATTTCTGGTAAACCTGGAGAAGAATTTTCTTATCTTCCTGTTATTGAAAAAGAAAATTCAATTGAAATATCTCAGTTTACTTTAAAAGAGATCATAAGGCAGACCATATTTTCGATTGCAGATAATGATAACAACAAATTAATGACAGGAGAACTGTTTGAAATAAAGGACAGTGTATTAAGAGTTGCGTCTCTTGACGGACATCGTATATCTATACGTAAGGTAGAACTTAAGGATACAGTAAATGATAAAAAGCTTGTTGTTCCTGGAAAAACTCTTACAGAGGTAAGCAAGATATTATCCGGGGAAGCAGAAAGCATAGTTAATATATCTTATACAAATAATCATATTGTATTTGAATTTGATAAAACAATTGTTGTATCAAGATTAATTGAAGGGGAATATTTTAAGATTGATCAGATGCTCTCTAAGGATTATGATACAAAGGTTAGAATTAATAAAAGAGAATTTTTAAATTGTATAGATAGAGCTACACTCCTCATAAAAGAAGGGGATAAGAAGCCCATTATTATAGATATAGGCGATGAAATTATGGAACTTAGGATAAAATCCCAGATTGGCTCCATGAATGAAGAAATTATGATAAACAAGGAAGGAAAAGATCTTTTAATAGGATTTAATCCAAAGTTTTTGATCGATGCATTGCGGGTAATTGATGACGAGGAGGTAACACTCTATCTTATGAATGCCAAAGCCCCCTGTTTTATAAAGGATGATACAGAAACATATATATATTTAATTCTTCCTGTAAATTTTAATGCAGCTATATAGAAATGAGGATAGATACATGAAAACAATAAAGTTGCGTGATGATTACATAAAATTAGGACAGGCTCTTAAGCTTGCAGGTCTGGCGGATTCAGGGGCAGAGGCAAAAGAAAATATACTGAATGGTATGGTGAGGGTAAATGGGGAAGTAGATACACGACGGGGAAAAAAATTGTATGCCGGAGATATGGTGGAATTCGATGGAGAAAAAATAGAAATTGAAAATTAAGTCTTTAAAATTAAAGGATTTTAGAAATTATGAGCTGCTTCAGCTTGATTTTGATAATTCAACAAATATATTTTACGGCAATAATGCACAGGGTAAGACAAATATACTGGAAGCAATTTATTTGTCCGGTACAACGAAATCTCATAGAGGGACAAAGGATAAGGATTTAATTAAATTTGGAAAAAATGAGTGCCACTTAGAGGCTGTCATAGAAAAAAGAAATGTATTTTATCAGATTGATATGCACTTAAAGAAGAGCAGTCCAAAAGGAATTGCGATTAATAAAATTCCGATTCGTAAGGCAAGCGAATTATTTGGAATTATTAATATTGTATTTTTCTCTCCAGAGGATTTAAATATTATAAAAAATGGACCTTTGGAGAGAAGAAGATTTATAGATCTTGAATTGTCACAGCTTGATAAGATATATCTGAACAATTTATCAAATTATAATCGTATTGTAAATCAAAGAAATCATTTATTAAAGGATTTAAGAGATGCAGTCAGGCAGGAAAGTCTTATGCAGACCTTAGATATATGGGAACTTCAATTAATAAAGTATGGAAATGAAATAATAGAAAGAAGAAAAGAATTTATAAAAGAAATAAATAAAATAATTTCTAATATACATTATAAGTTAACTGGAGGAAAAGAAAATATTAAATTAATTTATGAACCAAGCAATGGAAATCTGAGCTTTGTAGAGGCTCTTAAAAAAAACAGAGAGAAAGATATGAAGATAAAAAACACATCTGTAGGACCCCACAGAGATGATATATGTTTTATGGCAGATAATCTGGATATCAGGCGTTTTGGTTCTCAGGGACAACAGAGGACGGCAGCCCTGTCTCTTAAGCTTGCAGAAATAGAGCTTGTAAAAAAGGTCATACATGATACACCTATACTATTGCTTGATGATGTATTGTCTGAACTTGATAAATACAGGCAAAACTATTTATTAGATAGCATTCATGATATACAAACGCTTATTACCTGTACAGGTGTAGACGAATTTGTAAATCATCGTTTTTCTATAAATAAAGTATTTCATGTCTTTAATGGGCAGGTATCGAAAGAAAATTAGGAGGATTAGAATGGGTACAGAAAAAGTACAGCATGAATATGGAGCAGACGAAATTCAGATATTAGAGGGTCTGGAGGCAGTAAGAAAGCGTCCGGGAATGTATATAGGAAGTACTTCGGCAAGAGGCCTTCATCATCTTGTTTATGAAATTGTAGATAATTCTGTAGACGAGGCGCTGGCAGGTTTTTGCGATTCTATATTTGTAAGTATTAACAAAGATAATTCGGTGACTGTTATTGATAATGGACGTGGAATTCCAATAGGAATTAATCATAAAGCGGGTCTTCCTGCAGTTGAAGTTGTATTTACTGTACTTCATGCCGGCGGTAAATTTGGAGGAGGAGGATATAAAGTATCCGGGGGTCTTCATGGAGTAGGAGCTTCTGTTGTAAATGCATTATCTAATTGGTTGGAAGTAGAGATATGCAGTGGCGGAAAGATTTATAAACAGCGTTATGAACGCGGAAAGGTAGTTGAAAAACTGTCTGTTGTCGGAGAATGTGAATTAGAAAAAACAGGAACAAAGGTTACATTTCTTCCGGATGATACAATATTTGAAACAACAGCATTTGAATATAATATATTAAAACAGCGGTTTAGAGAAATGGCATTTTTAACAGCAGGCCTTAAAATTACTCTTCGAGATGAAAGAGAAGAAAATTTTGTGGAAAAAACTTTTCATTATGAGGGAGGAATTAAGGAATTTGTTCAATATTTAAACCGCAGTACAACGCCTCTCTATAATGATATTATTTATTGTGAGGGAAATGTAAATAATGTTGCGGTTGAGGTTGCTATGCAGCACAATGATTCCTATAATGAAAATTCTTATGGGTTTGTCAATAATATTACAACTCCTGAGGGGGGAACTCATATTGTAGGTTTTCGTAATGCACTGACAAAAACTTTTAATGATTATGCAAGAAAAAATAAGATGCTGAAGGATAATGAGCCTAATCTATCCGGCGAGGATATAAGAGAAGGGCTTACCGCCATTATAAGTGTAAAAATTGAAGATCCGCAGTTTGAAGGTCAGACAAAGCAAAAGCTTGGAAATAGTGAAGCAAGGGGAGCAGTAGATAATGTAGTAAGTACACAGCTTGAAATATTTCTTGAACAAAATCCACAGGTGGCAAAGCAGACAATTGAAAAATCTATAATGGCTCAGCGTGCCCGTGAGGCGGCAAGAAAGGCGAGAGATTTGACAAGAAGAAAATCTGCTCTTGATGGAATGTCTCTTCCGGGAAAGCTTGCGGACTGTTCAGATAAAAATCCGGAAAAATGCGAGATATATATTGTAGAGGGTGATTCTGCAGGGGGCTCTGCAAAGACTGCGAGAGACAGAACAACTCAGGCAATTCTTCCTCTCCGCGGTAAAATTTTGAATGTAGAGAAGGCAAGACTTGACAGAATTTATGGAAATGCAGAAATAAAAGCAATGATTACTGCGTTTGGTACAGGAATTCATGAAGATTTTGATATATCAAAGCTTCGTTATCACAAAATTATAATTATGACGGATGCCGATGTAGATGGGGCGCATATTAGTACTTTATTACTTACTTTTTTATATCGTTTTATGCCGGAGCTTATTAAACAGGGATATGTATATTTGGCACAGCCTCCTCTATTTAAACTTGAAAAAAATAAAAAGGTATGGTATGCGTACAGTGACGAAGAATTAGATGAGATTCTTAAAGAAGTGGGACGTGATACAAATAATAAAATTCAACGTTACAAAGGACTTGGGGAAATGGATGCGGAGCAGCTTTGGGATACTACAATGGATCCGGAGCATAGAGTACTTCTTCGTGTAAAAATGGATGAGGAAACGACTTCAGAACTTGATCTTACATTTACCACACTAATGGGAGACAAGGTGGAGCCAAGACGGGAATTTATCGAAGAAAATGCAAAATATGTAAAGAACTTAGACATCTAGGAGGAAAACATGGAAGATAATATATTTGATAAAGTCCACGAAGTAGACTTAAAAAAGACAATGGAAGATTCTTACATTGATTATGCCATGAGTGTTATCGCATCCCGTGCACTTCCTGATGTAAGAGATGGTTTAAAGCCGGTACAGAGAAGAATTCTTTATTCAATGATAGAACTTAATAATGGTCCGGACAAGCCTCATAGAAAATCTGCACGTATTGTCGGTGATACAATGGGTAAATATCACCCTCACGGTGACAGTTCTATTTATGGAGCATTGGTAAATATGGCACAGGAATGGTCTACAAGATATCCGCTTGTAGACGGACATGGAAATTTTGGCTCTATTGATGGTGACGGAGCAGCCGCCATGCGATATACAGAAGCAAGACTCAGTAAAATTTCCATGGAACTTACTGCTGATATTAATAAAAATACAGTTGATTTTATGCCGAATTTTGATGAGACGGAAAAAGAGCCGGTTGTGCTCCCAGCCAGATTTCCAAATCTTTTGGTAAATGGTACGTCAGGTATTGCAGTAGGTATGGCAACAAATATTCCTCCCCATAATTTAAAGGAAATTATTAATGCAGTCGTAAAAATTATTGATAATCAAATAGAAGATAAAGATAATACAACGATTGAAGAAATTCTTGAGATCGTAAAGGGGCCTGATTTTCCGACAGGAGGTACGATTCTTGGTACAAGGGGAATAGAGGAAGCTTACCGTACCGGCCGCGGAAAGATTCGTGTTCGTGCTATTACAAATATTGAAGCAATGCCAAACGGAAAGAGCCGTATAATTGTAACAGAGCTTCCATATATGGTGAATAAAGCCCGTCTTATTGAAAAAATCGCTGAATTAGTAAGAGATAAGAAAATAGATGGAATTACAGATTTGAGTGACCAGTCAAGTCGGGAGGGTATGCGGATTGTAATTGAATTAAGAAGAGATGTGAATGCAAACGTTATTTTAAATCAGTTATATAAGCATACGCAGCTTCAAGATACATTTGGTGTAATAATGCTTGCTCTTGTAAATAATGAGCCAAAGGTTATGAATATCCTTGATATGCTTTCTCATTATTTGCTGCATCAGGAGGAGGTTGTTACACGCCGGACAAAATATGAGTTAAATAAAGCAAAGGAAAAGGCACATATTTTAGAAGGATTGTTAATAGCTCTCGATAATATTGATGAAGTAATAAAAATTATAAGGGGATCTCAAACTGTACAGGCTGCCAAGGCAGAACTTATAGAACGTTTCGGTTTAAGTGAAGCACAGTCACAGGCTATTGTGGATATGCGTCTTCGTGCTCTTACAGGTCTGGAAAGAGAGAAGTTAGAAGCAGAATATAAGGAGCTTATTAAATTAATCGGTGAGTTGGAGGCAATTCTTGCTGATCATAAACTTCTTCTTGGCGTAATAAGAAAGGAAATAATTATAATCCGTGATAAATATGGTGATGAAAGAAAAACATCTATTGGATTTGATGAATTTGATATCTCTATGGAGGATTTGATTCCTAAAGAAGATGTGGTAATTACTATGACAAAGCTAGGATATATCAAACGTATGTCTAATGATACCTTTAAGGCACAAAATCGAGGTGGAAAAGGTATCAAAGGAATGCAGACATTGGATGAAGACTATGTAGAAGAACTGTTTATGTCTAATACACATCATTATATTATGTTTTTTACAAACACCGGCCGGGTATATCGTCTAAAAGGATATGAAATACCAGAGGCAGGCCGTACGTCAAGAGGGACTGCAATTATCAATCTTTTGCAGCTTATGCCGGGAGAGAAGATAACGGCAGTCATACCGGTAGATTTTTACCATGAAAATGCCTATCTTGTAATGGCAACAAAAAATGGGCTTATTAAAAAGACACCTCTTCGGGAATACATGAATGTCCGTAAAATCGGGCTTGCGGCAATTACGCTTCGTGAGGATGACGAACTGATAGAAGTAAAATTTACAGATAGTGAACAGGAAATTATACTAGTTACAAAATATGGACAGTGCATTCGGTTTAAAGAAGGAGATGTGCGTGCAACAGGAAGAACGTCAATGGGAGTAAGAGGAATTAATCTTGCAGATCGTGATGAAGTAATAGGAATGCAGCTTGTCATACAGGGGAGTCATTTACTCATTGTATCTGAAAAGGGAATGGGAAAACGTACTCTTATGGAAGAGTTTACTGCACAGAATCGTGGCGGAAAAGGTGTTAAATGTTATAAAATAACTGAAAAAACAGGAAACGTAGTAGGCATTAAGGCAGTAGATGAAGAAGATGAGATTATGATTATTAATACAGAAGGCATTATTATACGTATGCTTTGCAGTGGAATATCTGTACTTGGACGCATAACCTCAGGAGTAAAATTGATTAACCTAAAAGATGGAGATATTGTTGCAAGTATAGCAAAGGTAAGAGAAAAAGAAAAAGAGGAATAAAAAGGGACAGGGTTTTTACAATCTGGGACGTAGTAAAATTAATTTTACTACGTCCCCAACCTGAAAAGGAGGATACATAAATGACTACAAGTATCAATATGGAACAGTTACAAAAGGATGCAACAGATATTTTTCAGCAGGGCTTTGCCTGTTCGGAATCTGTAATTTATGCAATCCGCAAGCATTTTGAAATTGATATGTCAGATGATGCAATTGCTATGAGTTCAGGATTTCCATGGGGACTTGGAGGGGGAGGATGTATCTGCGGAGCTCTTGCCGGAGGTACAATGTGTATTGGGTACTTTTTTGGACGAAAGACTCCGGGAGATTCAAAAGTTCAAAGATGCTTTGAACTTACAAATGAATTACATGATTATTTTAAGGAAAATTGTGGTGGAACATGCTGCCGTGTGCTTACAAGAGGAAAAGAAAAGAATTCTCCGGAACGTAAGGCACAGTGTATAGAGTTTGTTTCTTATACAGTGAAAAAGACGGCAGAAATTATTATCCGGGAGCTTGACAAGGATAATGAATAAAAGGAATTATTATCTATGAAGCAGGCAACAAATATAGAAGTAAAGAAAAATAACAGAAACAGAATTTTTCGTTATATATGCGAGCATGAAACCGTGTCGAATCCTGATATTTCTTATGATATTAAAATGAGTCTGCCTACAGTAACACAAAATACAAAGGAACTGATTGAACGGGGACTTATAGAAGAAATAGGAGAGCTTAAATCCACAGGAGGAAGAAGAGCCAAAGCATTATCAGTTGCAGCAAATGCAAGACAGGCTGTCGGTATTGATATTACCAAAAATCATATTGGTCTGGTTCTTACGAATCTTAAAGGAGAGATTTTGGAGTATGAACGTATATTTTTTCCTTTTGCTGAAAATGAAAAGTATTACCGTACAGTGAATGAAAAATTGGAGCTTTTTCTTGAGAAAACAAATGTTGACAGAAAAATTATACTGGGATTAGGAATTTCTTTCCCTGGAATTGTGGATATTAATAGAAAGATGATTATACATTCACATATTTTAGGGGTGGATATGGTTCCTTTTACATCAGTAAGCCGTTTTTTTTCATATCCGTGTTATTTTATAAATGATGCAAATGCCGGAGCTTATGCGGAAGGAATTTATTCAAAGAATAGGGAAAGGTTTTTTTATATTTCTTTGAGTAATACTGTAGGAGGCGCAATTTTCAGTAATAATGCTCTGATACAGGGAGACAATTTTCGCTGTGGTGAGGTAGGGCATATGACGATAATTCCAGACGGCAGATTATGCTATTGCGGAAAAAAAGGATGTCTGGATGCGTATTGTTCTGCGATGATCCTGTCAGAACTTACAGAGGGAAAGCTGGAATATTTTTTTAAAGCTCTTAAGGAGAATGATAAGAGGATTGAAAAAATATGGGAAGAATATATTGCATATTTATCAATTGCAATTCATAATATTCATATGATTCTGGATTGTGATATTGTTTTAGGAGGATATGTAGGAAGTTATATAGAGCCATTCATTTCCAGTGTCAGGAATAAGGTGAGAGAAATAAATACATTTTCTGAAGATAAAATATTTTTAAAAGCATGTTCTCATAAAACAGGGGCGGCGGCATTAGGAGCAGCATTTAATGTAATTGAAAGATTCATTCAGCAGGTTTAAATTAAGAAAATAAAAGTATTGAAAGGTAGAGATTTTGGTAAAACAGAATCTCTTTTTTTGTAAATTTACTAAAATAAATACATTAATTTGAAATAATTTATTGACACATTTGTAGAATACAGATAAAATAATAACATAATTAAATAGATTAATAAAGTATAAAATAAAAAAAAAGGAAATGAAAGATGAAAGGAAAAATGAAAACAGCAGTTATGCTTGGAACAGGAAAGATGGGATTTGAAGAAAGAAATATTCCTGAGATAAAGGATAATGAGGTTTTAGTTAAACTGGAGTATGTAGGTATCTGTGGAAGTGATTTACATTATTATGAAACGGGAGCTATTGGAAATTATATTGTTAAACCGCCGTTTGTTTTGGGTCATGAACCAGGAGGAACAGTTATAGAAACAGGTAAAAATGTAAAACATCTGAAGGTTGGAGATAAGGTAGCGCTGGAGCCGGGAAAAACATGCAAACATTGTGAATTTTGTAAAACGGGACGTTATAATCTTTGTCCGGATGTTATTTTTTTTGCAACGCCTCCTGTTGACGGAGTTTTTCAGGAGTATGTAGCTCATGAAGCAGAACTCTGTTTTAAATTGCCTGAAAATGTGAGTACAATGGAAGGCGCGCTTATCGAACCTTTGGCAGTAGGGTTTCACGCGGCTATACAGGGAGGAGCAAGAGCAGGACAGACAGCAGTCGTTATGGGAGCCGGATGTATTGGTCTTGTAACAATGATGGCATTAAAGGCAATGGGTGTATCAAAGGTATATGTTGTAGATATTATGGAAAATCGGCTTGAAAAAGCTTTGGAGCTTGGAGCAGATGGAATAATTAACGGAAAAGATAAGGATGCAGCAGAGGAGGTAATGAGACTTACAGAAGGAAAAGGATGTGATTTAGCCATTGAAACAGCCGGAACACAAATAACAACTGTACAGACAATACACATGGCTAAAAAAGGAGCAGTAATTGTACTGGTAGGCTATAGCAAAACCGGCGAAATGACACTTCCTATGAGTCTGGCACTTGATAAGGAACTGACATTTAAAACCGTATTTCGTTATAGGAATATTTATCCAATGGCAATTGAGGCGGTTTCAGCAGGAAAAGTAAATTTAAAAGGAATCGTTACAGATATATTTTCGCTGGATGAAGTACAGAAGGCAATGGACTACAGTGTAAATAATAAAGCAGATATTGTAAAAGCAGTTATTAAGATTTGTGAATAAACCTAAGAAAGGAAAACATAAAAAATTATATAAGTAGTGCTTTAAAGGATAGAATATGATAGAATATTCTATATGTAAAGCGGAGGAAGCCGGAAATGAGATGGAAAAATAAAATACTGGCTGTATTTTTTATAATAATTTTGTGTTTATCTATGGGAGTATCTGCAGCAGCCGAAGAGGTGTGGACAGAAACGCTTACGCCGGAGCAGGAAGAAATACAAAAAAATCTGGAGAGACTTTATGAACTTCCGATCCAGTCAAATGAACTTCCAGGCTGGCCGGAGGGGCCGGGGACATACGGAGAAGCTGCGATTGTGATGGAAGTGGGTACTGGAGCAATTTTATATGCCAAAAATATTGATGCACATTATTATCCTGCAAGTATTACAAAAATTCTGACTACATTGGTAGCATTGGAAAATGGAAAACTTGATGATAAAGTGACATTTTCAGCAGACAGCCTATCGTTTCTGGAATGGGGAGACGCAGCAATTGGAATGAAAGAGGGAGATATAATATCTCTGGAACAGGCGCTTAATGCAGTACTTCTTGCGTCCGCAAATGAAGTTTCCTATGCAGTAGGCGAAAGCATAGGAAAAAATGCAGGCTACGATTATAATTGGTTTATTTCACAGATGAATACAAGATGCCAGGAGCTTGGAGGAATGAATTCTCATTTTGTAAATCCCCATGGACTACATGATGATGATCATTATACCTGTGCCAGAGATATGGCGTTGATTTCAAGAGAGCTTTTTAAATATCCGGAAGCATTTGAAATCATGCAGGCCATGCAATATGAGATTAAGAAATCAAAAACAACAGAGTCTCATGTATTTCAGCAAAATCATAAAATGTTTTATATGGATAATCCATATTATTGGGAATATGTGATAGGAGGAAAGACAGGGTTTACAGATCAGGCACATAATACACTTATTACAATGACAGATAATGGGGAAATGCAGCTTGTCTGTGTTGTACTCAAAACAGAAGGAGTTAATGTATATTCGGATACACGGAATTTGTGTGATTATGTTTATAATAATTTCAAAAAGACAGAGGTACAGGATTTAGAAAAATCTGAGAATATAGAAAAAATTATTGCTCAGGAAGAAAGCGGATATGTCGTACTTCCGGAAAATGTTGAATTTGAAAAGTTGGATATGGAAATAATACCGGATATAGAAACAAAGGGTGAGGCAGCTCTTATGTATAGCTACGAAGGAAATCCTATAGGTATGGCAAGAGCAGAACTAAGTAAATCATATATGAAGGATAAAGGAATAAAAACGGAGAAAAAGGAAGAAAAAAAGGTTTCCTTTAAGGAGAAAAAAGAAGATAAAAGTGTTAAGGATAAAATTATTCTGGCAATAGCATGCTTTGTTTTGATATTATTAATTTTTATATTAATAGAATATATTATAATAAATAAACGTGCCAGAAAGAAGCACAGGCGTAAATAAAAAATTGTAAAAGCCTTGACGAATAAACGGTTTTTTCATATAATGTAGCCGTATATAAATAAAAAATATACAGGAAAAAACGTTGACGAAGACAGTAAGTTATATTTAAACGGCAAAGCGAATCGGAGATGGTGAGAGTCCGATGCAAGTAAAATATATCTGAATATCACTTCTGAGTTGCAGTTTATGAACAGTACATAGAATCAGGATTAAGAAAAGATGACAGGTACCAAGTAGTAACTGACGGGATTCTCCCGTTACAGAGAAGACATATATTAGTATGTTTAGGTGGTTTACAAACGTAAGCGTAGCTTTCGTCCTATTCTCAGGATGAAAGCTTTTTTATTGAAAATACAATTTGGGACAGGGTATTTTCAATCTGGGACGTAGTAAATTTAAATTTACTACGTCCCCAATTAGAAAAAGGAGGTAAGAAATGTATAAAAAGGTTTCAACAGACTTAAATTTTGTTGACAGAGAAAAGGCAACAGAGAAATTCTGGGAAGAGAATCGTATTTTTGAAAAAAGTATGTCTGACCGAAAGGATAGTGATATGTATACCTTCTATGACGGCCCGCCGACAGCAAACGGCAAGCCTCATATTGGTCATGTGCTTACCCGCGTAATTAAGGATATGATTCCAAGATACCGTACAATGAAGGGATATGAAGTTCCAAGAAAGGCAGGCTGGGATACCCACGGACTGCCGGTTGAGCTTGAGGTAGAAAAAGCGTTGGGGCTTGACGGAAAGGATCAGATTGAGGAGTATGGTCTGGAGCCGTTTATTGACAAGTGTAAGGAAAGCGTATGGAAATATAAAGGTATGTGGGAAGATTTTTCTTCTACGGTCGGTTTTTGGGCGGACATGGAGAATCCATATGTTACGTATCATAATGATTTTATTGAATCTGAATGGTGGGCGCTTAAGAAAATCTGGGATAAGGGACTTCTCTATAAAGGATTTAAGATTGTTCCTTATTGTCCGCGCTGCGGTACCCCTCTGTCTGCACAGGAGGTAGCGCAAGGGTATAAGGATGTAAAGGAACGTTCTGCAATCGTAAGGTTTAAGGCAAAAGACGAGGATGCGTATATTCTTGCATGGACAACGACGCCCTGGACACTGCCATCCAATTTAGGCCTTTGTGTAAATGCAAATGAAACTTATGCAAAGGTAAAATGTATTGACGGATATACTTATTATATGGCGGAGGCGCTGCTTGATACGGTGCTTGGACCTCTGACGGAGAAATCCGGGGAAGAGGAGAGAAAAGCTTATGAGGTTCTTGAAACCTTTAAAGGCCGGGAGCTTGAGTTTAAGGAATATGAACCGTTATATCAATGTGCAGCGGAAGGAATTAAGAATCAGAATAAGAAGGCATTTTATATTACCTGTGATGATTATGTAACTCTTACAGACGGTACTGGCGTGGTTCATATTGCGCCTGCTTTTGGCGAGGATGACGCCAAGGTCTGCCGCAAGTATGATATGCCGTTTGTGCAGCTTGTGGATGAAAAAGGGAATATGGCAGAAACAACGCCGTTTGCCGGCTTATTTGTAAAAAAGGCAGATCCGGAGGTATTGAAGGATCTTAAAGAACGGGAGCTGCTTTTTTCAGCGCCGAATTTTGAACACAGCTATCCTCACTGCTGGAGATGTGACACACCGCTTATTTACTATGCGCGTGAATCCTGGTTTATTAAAATGACAGAGGTCAAGAGAGATCTCATTGCAAATAATAATACAATTAACTGGATTCCGGAGAGCATTGGAAAGGGACGTTTTGGTGATTGGCTTGAGAATGTGCAGGACTGGGGGATCAGCCGAAACCGTTACTGGGGAACTCCCCTTAATATTTGGGAGTGTGAGTGCGGACACCAGCATTCTGTAGGAAGTATTGCAGAGCTTAAGGAAATGTCTGATAACTGCCCGGATGAAATTGAGCTTCATCGTCCGTATATTGACGAAGTTACCATCCGTTGTCCAAAGTGCAAAAAACCAATGCATCGTGTTCCAGAAGTTATTGACTGCTGGTTCGATTCCGGTGCTATGCCGTTTGCACAGCACCACTATCCTTTTGAAAACCAGGAGCTTTTTGAAAAGCAGTTTCCTGCAGATTTTATTTCTGAGGCGGTGGATCAAACAAGGGGATGGTTCTATTCTCTTCTGGCAATTTCTACCTTGATTTTTAACATGGCGCCTTATAAAAATGTTATTGTTCTTGGCCATGTGCAGGATGAAAACGGGCAGAAGATGAGTAAGTCTAAGGGAAATGCGGTTGATCCTTTTGATGCGCTTAAGAAATACGGGGCAGATGCGATCCGCTGGTATTTTTATGTAAACAGCGCACCTTGGCTTCCGAATCGGTTTCACGGCAAGGCAGTTGTGGAGGGACAGCGTAAGTTCATGGGTACATTATGGAATACTTATGCATTTTTCGTACTGTATGCGAATATTGACGAATTTGACGCTGCTAAATATACATTGGAATATGATAAATTATCGGTTATGGATAAATGGCTTTTATCCAAACTGAATACAGTAGTAAAAGAGGTTGATGATAATCTTGGCAGCTATAAAATTCCGGAGGCAGCGAGGGCTCTTCAGGATTTTGTAGATGATATGAGCAACTGGTACGTAAGAAGAAGCCGGGAGCGGTTTTGGGCAAAGGGCATGGAGCAGGATAAAATTAATGCGTATATGACTCTTTATACTGCACTTGTAACAGTATCGAAAACAGCAGCTCCTATGATTCCGTTTATGACGGAAGATATTTATCAGAATCTTGTAAGGAGTATTGACAAGGATGCCCCGGAAAGTATTCATCTCTGTGATTTTCCGGCTGTATCTGAGGAAATTATTGATAAAGAGCTGGAATCTAATATGGATAAAGTGCTAAAGCTTGTTGTAATGGGCCGCGCCTGCAGAAATACAGCCAATATCAAAAACCGTCAGCCTATCGGGAAGATGTATATAAAAGCGGATTTTGAAATTCCAGAATTTTATCAGGAAATTGTCCGTGATGAGCTGAATGTGAAAACTGTAATATTTACACAAGAGGTGCGTGAATTTACTTCATATTCTTTTAAGCCTCAACTAAAGACAGTTGGTCCAAAATATGGTAAAATGTTAGGTGGAATCAAGTCAGCGCTTAGTGCTGTTGATGGAAATACGGCTATGGACGAAATCAACAGTACAGATGCGTTAAAGCTTGATGTAAACGGTCAGGAAATTATCCTGCTGCGTGAAGATCTGCTGATTGAATCAGCCCAGACCGAAGGCTATGTATCTGAAAATGATAATGGCATTACGGTTGTCCTTGATACAAATCTTTCCGAAGAGCTTTTGGAAGAGGGCTTCGTGCGTGAGATTATCAGTAAAGTACAGACTATGCGTAAGGAAGCAGGCTTTGAGGTTATGGATAAGATTGGGATTACTTATCAGGGAACAGAAAAAGCTGAGAAAATATTTGCGGCAAATGCGGATATGATCGGGGCAGAGACACTGGCCTTAAGCGTTACAAATGCATCAGCAGAGGGCTATACGAAGGACTGGAAGATTAACGGGGAAAATGTAACGCTTGGCGTAGAGAAAAAGTAATAAAGGGGATGAAAACATGTATAATCCAAGATTTGAGAAGAAGGCATTTAAAAAAGAAGTAGAAACAAATGTAAAGACACTTTTCAGGAAGACGGTTGATGAGGCAACGCCTCAGCAGTTGTTTCAGGCCGTTTCTTATGCGGTAAAGGAAGTCATTATTGACGACTGGCTTGCAACCCAGAAGCAGTATGAAAAAGAGGATCCGAAGATGGTCTACTATATGTCTATGGAATTTTTGATGGGAAGAGCTCTCGGAAATAATCTGATTAATATGACTGCATATACTGAGGTAAAGGAAGCTCTTGAGGAGATGGGAATTGATATTAATGCTATTGAAGATATGGAACCGGATCCGGCCCTTGGAAACGGCGGATTGGGACGTCTGGCGGCCTGTTTTCTTGATTCTCTTGCAACCCTTGGCTATGCTGCTTACGGCTGCGGAATCCGTTATCGTTATGGTATGTTTAAGCAGCAGATTGAAAACGGTTATCAGGTGGAAAAGCCGGATAACTGGTTAAAGGATGGGAATCCGTTTGAGCTTAGAAGACCAGAGTATGCAAAGGAAGTACGTTTTGGCGGAAATATCCGTGTGGAATACGATGATGTAACCGGTGCTATGCGTTTTGTGCAGGAAAATTATGAGTCAGTACTTGCAATTCCTTATGATTACCCGATTGTCGGCTATAATAATCATGTAGTAAATACACTCCGTATCTGGGATGCAGAGCCAATTGTGGATTTCCAGTTAGATTCCTTTGACAGGGGAGATTATCACAAAGCGGTTGAGCAGCAGAATCTTGCAAAAAATATCGTAGAGGTCCTTTATCCTAATGATAATCATTATGCCGGAAAAGAATTAAGGCTGAAACAGCAATATTTCTTTGTATCTGCTTCTTTACAGGCAGCAGTTGCGAAATATAAAAGAAAGCATGATGATATTACAAAGCTTCATGAAAAGGTTGCAATTCAGATGAATGACACGCATCCGACAGTTGCAGTTGCCGAGCTTATGAGAATTCTTCTTGATGAAGAAGGACTTGGCTGGAATGAAGCATGGGAAGTTACTACAAAGACCTGTGCATATACAAATCATACAATTATGGCGGAGGCTCTTGAGAAATGGCCGATAGATCTATTCTCCAGGCTTCTCCCAAGAGTATACCAGATTATTCAGGAAATTGACCGCAGATTCATCCTTCAGATTCGGGCGCAGTATCCGGGGAATGAGGAGAAAATCTGCAAGATGTCAATTTTACGTGACGGACAGGTAAAAATGGCTCACCTTGCTATTGTAGCAGGATTTTCAGTAAATGGTGTTGCAAGGCTTCATACGGAAATTCTTAAAAATCAGGAATTAAAGGATTTCTATCAGATGATGCCGGAAAAATTCAATAATAAAACGAATGGAATCACACAGAGACGTTTTCTGATGCATGGAAATTATCTTTTGGCAGACTGGGTTACAGAGAAAATCGGTACAAAGGAATGGATTACAGATTTATCCTTAATGAGCAGGCTGAAACCTCTTGCAGACGATCCCCAGGCTCTTGAAGAGTTCCGTCAGATCAAATTTAAAAATAAAGAACGTCTGGCGGCATATATTAAGGAGCACAATGGAGTTGAGGTTGATCCCCGTTCTATTTTTGACGTACAGGTTAAGAGACTTCACGAGTACAAGAGACAGCTTCTTAATATTTTACATGTAATGTACCTGTATAACCAGATAAAAGAACATCCGGAAATGAGCTTCTTCCCAAGAACTTTTATTTTCGGAGCAAAAGCTTCCGCAGGGTATATCCGTGCGAAGCAGATTATTAAATTGATCAATTCTGTTGCTGATGTTGTAAATAATGATCAGAGTATTAATGGAAAGCTTAAGGTTGTATTTATTGAGGATTACCGAGTATCTAATGCGGAAAAAATCTTTGCGGCGGCAGATGTCAGCGAGCAGATTTCCACAGCTTCCAAGGAAGCTTCTGGTACAGGAAATATGAAGTTTATGTTAAACGGTGCCCCTACAATCGGTACAATGGACGGCGCTAATGTGGAGATTGTAGAAGAAGTAGGCGTGGAGAATGCGTTTATCTTTGGTTTAAGCTCTGACGAAGTTATTAACTATGAGCAGAACGGCGGATATAATCCAATGGATATTTACAACAGTGATCCGGATATCCGCAAAGTGGTAGATCAGCTCGTAGACGGCACCTATGCAAAGGGTGACAGGGAGATGTACCGTGACCTTTATAATTCCCTTCTTAATAAAAAGAGCAGCAACCGTGCGGATATGTATTTTATCCTGAAGGATTTCCGTGCTTATGCAGAGGCGCAGAAGAAGGTAGAGGAAGCATACAGGGATAAAGAAGGCTGGGCAAAGAAGGCGCTTCTTAATACTGCATGCTGCGGTAAATTTTCTTCTGACAGAACAATTAGAGAGTATATAAAGGATATTTGGAAATTAGATCCCATTAAGGTAGAGGTAGAAGAATAAATGATATATACGGTAACACTTAATCCATCATTAGATTATATTGTATCCGTGAATGAATTTAAAACCGGACTTACGAATCGCACATGTTCAGAGCTTATACTTCCGGGAGGAAAAGGAATTAATGTGTCAATTGTTCTTATGAATCTTGGTATTCCAAGTACTGCTCTTGGATTTGTCGCCGGATTCACTGGAGATGAAGTTATAAAAAAGCTGGAAGATTTAGGGATAAAAAACGGTTTTATAAAAATTGAAGATGGATTTACAAGAATTAATATAAAATTAAAATCCATTGACGGAACAGAAATCAATGGACAGGGTCCGAGAGTTCATGAAAAAGAGGTTCGGAAACTGATGAGGCAGTTAAATGAACTAAGCCGTGGAGATGTGTTATTTTTATCTGGAAGTATTCCTGTATTTGTGTCGGAAAATATATATCAGAAAATAATAAAAAGTCTTTATGGAAGAGGAGTTCAGATTGTAGTGGATGCTGCAGGAAAACTGCTGTTAGACGCACTTCCCTATTATCCGTTTCTTATTAAGCCGAATCATCATGAACTGGGAGAGATATTCGGAGTGAAATTGGAGACAAGATCTGACGTTATACCTTATGCAAAAAAGCTTCAGAATAAAGGGGCACGTAATGTACTGGTTTCCATGGCGAAGGAAGGAGCCGTACTTGTTGCAGAGGATGGGAATGTATATAGTGCACCGGCGCTGGAAGGGAAGGTTATAAACAGTGTGGGTGCAGGAGATTCTATGGTTGCCGGTTTTATGGCAGGATGGATGGAAAAAGAGGATTATGAATATGCATTTCATATGGGAATTGCCGCAGGAAGCGCCAGCACATTTTCAGAATATCTGGCTGAAAAAGAAGAAATTGAGGATATGTATAAACAGATTACAGAAATAAAGGAATAGAAAAGTAATAATTGAGAATACCTTCCCATACAATGTATGGGAGGGTATTTTTATGAAACAGAGATTTAAGACATTTTTTTGTTATCTTAGTATTATTATGTTATTGCCTTATATTGTCACTGTATTTATAAATGGGTCAAGCATGGCCTCTTCTTCCCGTGTAGATGATGTTTATGTAAAAGTAAAAACAGAAGCCGGAACAGTAGAAATGTCTATGGAGGAATATTGTATTGGCGTTCTCGCAAGGGAAATTCCAGCTGATTATAAAAAAGAGGCGCTGAAGGCGCAGGCAATACTGGTGAGAACAGAAGTATGTAAGAAACTACAGGAGAATGGAAGGGACATTGTTCTGGAGGAGCCTTTCTGGACAAAGGAGGAAATGGAAAAAGCATGGGGTGCTGTAAAGACTTCTTCGAATTATATGAAATTTGAACAAATCTGGAAGGAGACAGAATGTCAGATATTAACATATGAAGGAAAACCTGTAAAGGCCTCATTTTTTCGTCTGAGCAATGGGAGTACAAGAGATGGAAATGAGGTTTTGGGAAGTGAAGAGTATCCATATCTCAAAATTGTAGATTGTCCTCTTGATATTGAAGCAGGTGAACAGATACAGACGGTAACGCTGGATGATATGGACGCAGAAATTACAGAATGCGATACTGCCGGATATGTAGTTTCTGTACGGGTGGAAAATGAGTCCTTAAGCGGCGAAGAATTCAGAAATAGTTATCATTTAGCATCAAGTTGTTTTACATTTCAAAAGTATAATGGCAAACTTCGGATTACAACAAGAGGCGTAGGTCATGGACTTGGCATGAGTCAGTATACGGCAAATGAGATGGCGAAGGAAGGTATGGACGCAGCTTCTATACTAGAATATTTTTTTGAAGGGACGGAGCTTAAGGAAGTAGCTGATATTGTAAGTTCAGAGACAAAATAAAAAAAGTAAAGCTATGGTTTATAAGTGAATAAGGATATCACTATCTGGCAAAAATAAAGTCAGAGGTGGTGATAAAATGAAACAAAGACAAAAGCCAAAATCGAAAAAAAGGGCTACCGTCGCAGCAGTATTGTGTTTTGTGGCAGCAATTGCGTTAGTTGGAACATATACCTTTAAGGATTACCGAAAGACACAGCAGGAAGAGAAACTGGCACAGGCAAGAAATGAGGCGGACAATGAGACAAAAGAAAAAGAGAGAAGCGAAGAGACAAGCACAGATGCAGAAAATATTGTGATAAATACAAGAGAAAAGCCTGAAGAAAAGGAAGAAGAAAAAGAGCCGGAAGGGTCTGATGCCGATGAAGATACTATCATTAACATGCAGAATACGACAGAAGTATGGAATACCCCGTATTTTGATAATGAAAGCAAGCTTCTCTGGCCGGTAAACGGGGCAGTTATCCTGGGCTACAGCATGGATAAGACAGTGTATTTTTCTACGTTAGATCAGTATAAATACAATCCGGCGCTTATCATATCAGGAGCAGAAGGAGATCAGGTAATCTGCGGAGCACCGGGAATCGTAAAATCTATCGATATAACTGCTGAAACAGGGACAACAGTAAATGTTGATATCGGAAATGGATATGAATTGTTCTATGGACAATTAAAAGAAGTTCCCGTAAAGGTTGGCGACTGGGTAGAAGCAAAGACAGTACTTGGGTACGTAAGCCAGCCTACAAAATATTACAGCGTAGAGGGAAGTAATGTATATTTTGAAATGAGAAAAGACGGACAGCCAGTAAATCCTGTGGATTATTTGGAATAGTTAATCTTAATCCGGAACGTTAATCTGTAATCTGAATCTGGGACGTAGTATTTTAAAAAATACTACGTCCCAGATTGATTAAACCCTGTCCCAGATTAGTATTTGCCCTGTCCCTTAAAATAATTTATAATATTATGGGAGGTAATATTATGAATTATACATACATATTAAAGTGTAGTGACGGGAGCCTATATACAGGATGGACCAATAATATTGAGAACCGCTTAAAGGCACATAATGACGGGAAAGGTGCAAAATATACAAAAGGAAGAGGACCAGTGAAGCTGGTTCATATCGAAGAATTTAATACGAAAAAAGAGGCAATGAAGCGGGAATATGAAATTAAGCACATGAGCCGAAGAGAAAAGGAAAAACTAGTAGGGACAGGGTTTAATTAATTTGGGACGTAGTATTTTTAAAAATACTACGTCCCAAATTGACGAAAATTGACATTGATTATAATACAAATGCGTACATAACTATAAAATGGCAAGCGCTTCCGCCCATAACGAACAGATGAAAAATTTCATGGCTTCCAAAATTTTTATGCCTGTTATTAAATAGGGGAAGTTTCAAAGCATAAATTATTCCACCGACGGTATAAATGAGCCCCCCTGCTAAAAGCCAGCCGAAAGCGGTAGGTGACATGGAATTTAGTATCTGGGTGAAGGCGAGTACGCAGGTCCATCCCATTCCTATATATAATACGGATGATACCCATTTTGGGCAGTAGACCCAAAAGGCCTTAATTAGGATTTCTAAAAAGGCAATTCCCCATACAATACCTAAAAGCATAAATCCAGTCTTTCCTTTTAAGACTAAAAGGCAAATTGGGGTATAGCTTCCGGCTATTAATATACTGATCATCATATGATCAATTTTTTTAAGGATGGTATTTATTTTTTCTGATTTATCAAATGTATGATAAGTAGTACTTGCTGCATATAGAAGAATCAGGCTTGCCGCATATACTGCAATTGAAATAACGTATATTCTGTCTGGCTCATGAGCAGCTTTTATCAATAAAGGGATTGCTGCGAATATTGCCATCAGCATTCCTATAAAATGTGTAATTGCGCTTCCGGGGTCTTTAATGTATTGTCGAGCTTTTTGTGTCATAAAATTACCTCCTGTAATATAAATACTTTACAATGTAGTTTTTAAAACTATATAAAATATATATTTATATTATACCCTGGAAATAAAAAAAGCAAGCATTATTTATATAAGTAAAATTTCTTGTGTTAAAGCAGAAAAAGAGGACAGACAATAACTTGTCCATCCTCTTAAATACCTTTATATTACGCAATCTTCCTCTTAGCCGAAGTATCTCTTAAGAAGCCCTTCAAATGCCTTGCCGTGTCTTGCTTCATCTCTTGCCATTTCATGAACTGTATCATGGATAGCGTCAAGATTCGCAGCCTTAGCTCTCTTAGCAAGATCAAATTTTCCAGCAGTTGCGCCGTTTTCAGCGTCAACTCTCATCTCAAGATTTTTCTTAGTGCTGTCTGTTACAACTTCTCCAAGTAATTCGGCAAATTTAGCAGCATGCTCTGCCTCTTCATAAGCAGCTTTTTCCCAGTATAATCCAATTTCCGGATAGCCTTCTCTGTGAGCAACTCTTGCCATTGCAAGATACATACCAACTTCTGAACACTCTCCTTCAAAATTTGCTCTTAAATCGGCAATGATATCCTCACTTACGCCTTTAGCAACGCCTACTACGTGTTCTGCAGCCCATTCTCTTTCGCCGGCCTGCTCCTTAAACTTATCGGCTCCAACTCCACATACCGGACACTTCTCCGGTGCAGAATCTCCTTCATGAACATAACCACATACTGTACAGACAAATTTTTTCATAGTAATATCTCCTTTTTATAAAATTTATTTTTTAATATTAATAATTGTTACTAATATTAAAATATCATAGTTATAAATGCTTGTCAACTGTTATTTTTATATTAACCTTGTTTTAATCTGATTTTGTGAGACAATCAGAACAGGTTCCATAAAACAGCAGTTTATGTGAGGCAATGGTTCCGTTAAAATATTTTTCCGCCTCTTGATTAACAGAATGTATATAATTCTCATCTATCATCAGATCCATAACCTTCCCGCAAGAGGTACATACAACATGATAATGAGGCTGTGTATCTCCATCAAAACGATCGCCTCCATCTGGAGTAGAAATCTTCACAGCTTCTCCCATGTCAGCCAAAAGATTTAGATTGCGGTAAACAGTTCCCAGGCTAATATGAGGAAATTCTTTTTTTACATGAAGATATATAGTATCTGCAGTAGGATGTCCATGTGTATTCATCAAATACTCTTTAATTGATGCACGTTGTTTGCTGTATTTTAATGCGGCCATGTATATCCTCCTTTTATAATAATAGTAATAATTATTATAATTAGCATAAAGCAAAATATTTCACTTGTCAACGTTAATTCTTAAAATGTAATAATATTGTAACAATTATTATGAATAAAATGTATGAAATAAGAAAATATGGATAAAATATGACGAAAGAAACTCTTGAAAACAGCCTTGACAATCAAAGAAGGGATGATATAATAAGTGCGTAACATATGTAACAATTCTGTAATATATACAAAAGATAAGAAAACATAGACAAATTTAAGGAGGTAGTTTATGGATTCTATTCTTAAGAAAGGATTGTTCCTAGTTACTTTAACAGGAGCTATTGCTGCATTTCCCGGCACAGCTTATGCTTCAGACAGGGAGCAGTTGAATATGATGCCGGGAGGCGGAATTGAGCAGGTATTAAATGATTGCTATTCTTCAGAAAAAAGAATTGAGGTAGAGGATTATTTAGTACCGACAAAAAAGGGTGAGTATTTAGATATGGCTTTTGTAGACGTTGATGCAGACTCATTTCTGTTTATAAGAAGCGAGCCGACAACGGAGAGTGAATGGATCGGAAAACTATATCCGGATTATGCTGCTAACATTATCGGACCGGTAGGAGAGTGGACACAGATTCAATCTGGTTCTGTAACAGGATATGTATATTCCGAGTACATTACAATAGGAAATAATGCGGAGCAGAAGGCTCAGGAAATTATTGCCGAAACACAAAAATCTCCGGAAGAAGCATTCACTTATGCAGAGTCGCGGGAAGAGGAAGAAGCTAGAATCGCAAAAGAACAGGAAGAAGAAGCACAGGCGGCAGCAGAAGGGACAGAAGCTGCTGTAACAGTGGGAAGCGGGAATGGACAGGCAGTTGTTGACTATGCATGTCAGTTTATAGGAAACCCATATGTGTGGGGAGGAACAAGTCTTACAAACGGAGCGGACTGTTCCGGATTTGTACAGTCCGTGTATGCGAACTTTGGCATAAGTCTCCCGAGAACAACATGGGATCAGGAAAATGTTGGAATTGGAGTAAGCTATGAGGAAGCTCTTCCTGGCGACTTAATTTTATATGATGGACATGTAGGTATATATATGGGAAATGGCCAGATTGTAAATGCCATGAATGAGAGTGATGGAATTGGTATTTGTCCGGCTACGTATACAAATATTATTACAGTGAGGAGAGTACTGTAGAATATTTGGAGGGCAATATACAAAATACACAAAAAAGTATAAAAATGTAAAAAATTGTAAAATTTTGGAAAATAGACTTATCCAAGTTATCCACACTAAAAAGCACAAAAAAGGTGGAAAATATGATGTTTTTAAAAAGTTTTCCACATTATCCACATAAAAACCTTAAAATTCTGTGGATTATTCAAAAGAAATAAAAGAACGAATGTTTTGTGAAGTTGTAATAAAACTTAACATTTGTCGAAAAAAAAAAGAAAAAGATATTGACATTTGAGAAGTCAATTTTTTAGAAGAAATTTTTCTTAAATGTTTACACAATAGAAAAAAGCGGATATAATAAGAACACTGAAGAAAAAAGGAGGTGTCACAGTTGGCACAGGTTTCTAAAGATATGACGTTCGGGCAGCTGCTTGAACAATACTATGAAAAATGCCCAAAGATTGTAGATGTTCTTTTAGAAGCAGGAATGGGATGTATCGGATGTCCTCATTCTCAGATGGAATCTATTGAAGACGGTGCAATGGGACATGGCATAGACCCGGATCTGCTGATTGAAAAGCTTAATGCAACAATCAACGCGGCTTTGAATGCATAATGTATTCTTAAAAGCGATAAAAAAGATGCTTACAAAAATGAAGCATCTTTTTTTATGTGCCTTTTAAGACACATCTACTGTTATTCAGTTTTAAATAGAAGCAAGCTTTTGTACGGCATCAGGAGATACTATGGTGCTGCAGTGCTCCTCTAGAAATGCCAATGCAGCTCCGCCTGCTTTTTCCAAGGTCCCATATTCAGAGAGCATATTGCAGATTCGATTAAAATCTTTCGTTGTGTGTTCTGACTGCGTAAGAGCCAGAATATAAATATTCTCTGCAGGATCCTTATATAAGGTATTAGAACCGAAATACATTCCCTGAAGCAGATATGATGCTTCAATTACACCATCCAATGTAGCAAACGAGAATAAACGCAGTACATTTTTATTTTCAGGCTCAGGAGTTTTTTCTTTTTCCGGCGGAGAAGATTCAACTGCTCCTATTTTTTCCTTAACCTTTTCTAAAAGATTAAGGAAAGTTTCCGCTCCTTCCAGCTTATTAAAAACTTCCTGTCTTTTCGCTTCTGCATCCGTACCAGGTAAGGGAGCAAATTTGGAAAAGCGTGCGTCGAGTTCCTCAGGATCTTCGACTTTAGTAATTATCAGCACAATAGAATCCGACGAAGCCGGTATTGCCTCAATCATAAGAGGTATATCTTCTGCTTCAAAGCCGAATTCAAAGGCTGCCTGCTGCATCATATCATGGAAAAGTGATCTTACTTTTTCGGTTCCGTAGGCCAGTTCGCTTAAATGTAATTCGCGTTCAGCCAGATCAGCACGTGTTAAAGTACATCGTATCTGATTGTCGTTAAGTTTTTCAATCTTCATAGTTATCACTTCCTTTCACACAGTATAGCACAACAAATACAGGATATTCAACAAAATAAGTATAAAAGATAGCATAAAATAAAAAAGTGCTTGCTTTTATATAAGGCATCATATATAATTAGCCATACTAGAAGATAGTTTTCCCTGATAATTGCGTTTTTAGAACGAAGGAGGGATACTTTACTTTACTTTTATTTTTATTTTATTTGTTTTCTTTAAATTATTCTAACAGAATCTGCCAAAATTCAAATTAGAATCGTTATGTGCCAATCTCGTGCATAAAAAACCATAACAATCAGAGATTAAATGATATGAACAAGAGTGACAATGCAGAACTATCTTCTTAAAAATTAATAATCTTATACAGCCGTTATGCAATATAGAAAAGCCTGTTGTATCACAAGCACTTTCTTTTGGTTTTATTATATGCAGAAATGCGGCGGCAGTTATCAGGCGTATGCAGTAAAAGGAGGCAAGTGTGATGGGGAAATATGGGGACAAAAAGCTTCAGACATTGTTTACAGAACTGACAGGCTATGAAAAACGGGGAATATATATGCTGATAAATGGGCTGCCAGCAAGTCCCATGCAGATTGTGCAGGCGCACAGTATGAGGGAAGAGGGAGTCTATATGAGGGATTATGTACTGAACGATAAAGGTGATTTAAAAGAGCTGGGGTTTCATAATGTTAAAGTGTAAAAAAGCAGAAAAATAATATGAAAGGACTGTAGTTACCCCTCAAAAATAAATTGTCGAAATAATTGGTGACGTGTGTCGTCTATTTTGTTATAATAAGGTCTAGTAGGAGGTGCAGGATGGAAGATAGAGAAAAAAGAAGCAGCTATTCCTCGGACCGTATGGAAGGTATCAGGAGATCAAGAGCAGGAGCTTCTTCAGAACCCGCAGCAAGACGTACAGTGAGAAGCCAGGTTCCGGACGATCGGGAAAGACGTATAAGAACTGCAGGCCGCAGGCCGGGAGACGGTACTGAAAGCAGCCTGATATACAGAACAGGTGCTGATGCCAGGTCAGTCCAGACTCGAAGGAGACGTCCCCAGAGTGAAGGAGGCCAGACAGCATCAGGGCGGGAACGTGTGCAGAGAAGGCAGGCATCCACAGGCGTGGTGAATAAAAAACCGGCTTCCAGAAAAGCACAGGCAAAAAGAAGAAGAAAAAGAAATCTTGGACTTAAGATTGCCCTTTTAATTATATTAGCAATAACAGCAGCGGCATCAGCATTTTTATGGAAAAGGTACAGCCCTTCGAAGGAGCGTGCCGACAGAAAAAAATATTATGGAATAGAAAATGAAAATCAGATGGCTGTTATTGTAGATAATCAGGTGGCAGAGCCGCGGGCAATGCTGTCAGACGGCAAAGCATATCTGCAGTATGAGATTGTTCGTGATTATATTAACAGTAGGTTTTATTGGGATCCGAACGAAAATGTCTTGCTGTATACCCTTCCTAATGATACAGTTTCTGTAGGAGTGGGAAGTAAAGAGTATACCATATCCAAAGAAAAAAACAGTAAAGACTACGTCATTTTAAAAACAGAAGGAAGCACAGCTTATATTGCGCTGGATTTCGTTCAGCAGTACACAAATATTGAATACCAGGTATATGATGATCCGAATCGTGTTATGATCGTAAGCGAATGGGGAGACGTAACAGTTGCAGAAGCGAAGAAAAACACGCAGGTCCGCTATCTTGCCGGAGTGAAAAGCGAGATACTTACAGATGTCAGTAAAAAGGATGAACTGACAGTGATAGAAGATGAGGGCGATTGGAAGAAGGTCCGTACAAAGGATGGATTTATTGGATATGTGAAGAAAAATGCTCTTAAGAAAGATGCAGTAAAGAATATATCCAGAGACTTTGAGGAACAGAAGTATACGAATATTAAAAGGGATTATATCATTAATATGGCGTGGCATAATGTGACAAATATGGATGCAAATGAAGGTGTTCTTCAATGTATTGCAGAAAGTCAGGGACTTACAACGATTGCTCCGACATGGTTTCATGTAAAGGATGTGGAAGGAAATCTTGATTCAATCGCGTCTTCTGATTATGTAAATTATGCGCATCAGTCCAACATTGAAGTATGGGCGGCAATCAGGGATTTTGATGGAGGAATCAGCTCTTTTGATGAATCCTATGAACTTCTCAGCCGTACGTCAAGAAGAGAGAACCTGATTAATCAGCTTATCGCAGAAGCGCTGCAGGTGGGAGTGGATGGTATTAATGTCGACTTTGAGATGATATCTGATGAATGCGGTGAACATTTTATACAGTTTATTCGTGAATTATCTGTACGATGCCGACAGAATGGAATTATACTATCAATAGATAATTATGTTCCGAAAGGCTTCAATATGCAGTATAATCGTGAGGAACAGGGAATTGTAGCAGATTATGTAATAATTATGGGTTACGATGAACATTACGGCGGTTCGCCGGAGGCCGGTTCTGTATCTTCTTATAACTATGTAAAAGAAGGGATTGAAGAAACACTTACAGAGGTACCGGCAGAAAAGATTATCAGTGGAATCCCGTTTTATACAAGGCTATGGTCAGAAACGCCAAAAACAGAGCAGGAGCTTACAGAACAGCAAGGAACGGACGCGGCGGAGTATGCCATGAATGTGACCAGCGAAGCGCTTGGAATGAGCGAGGCCAGAAACCGTATAGACGCCATAGGCGTCCAGGCTGCATGGGACGAAGAAACAAAACAGAACTTTGCAACATGGGAAAGTGATGGAGTAACGTATAAGATCTGGTTGGAGGACGCCCAATCCATTGAGCAGAAGCTTAAGCTTATGAAGGACAATAAGCTTGCCGGTACTGCGGCATGGGCTTTAGGCCAGGAGGACTCTGATATCTGGAAGTTAATACAACAGTACACAAATTAAAATAAAATGCTTCCGGCAGTCATATATTTAATTAGTATAGACTGTCAGGAGGTATTTTTGTGCGAAAAAAGGCAGAATTAATTATAATGGCGCTTTTGCTTACAGCGCTTTTAGCAGTTGGTAAGCACCTGGAAAGCTTTGTCTCTTCTGATACAGTAGAAACGGATAAAGCTGTAATTGTCGTTGATTGTGGACATGGAGAAAATGATCCGGGAAAAATAGGAGTAAATGATGTACTGGAAAAGGATATCAACCTTAAAATAGGAAAACTAGTGGAAAAGAGGCTTAAAGAAAAGGGATATAAGGTAGTTATGACAAGGGAGGAGGATAAAATACTTGCAGAGGATGGAGCTACTAACAGAAAAGTGCAGGATATGAAAGCACGTGTAGCGCTTATTAACGAAGAGAAGCCGGTCCTGGCGGTGAGCGTACATCAAAACAGTTACCATGATCCTAATGTGAGTGGAGCACAGGTGTTTTATTATTCACATTCTAAGGAGGGAGAAACAGCAGCAAAGAAAATGCAGGAGGCTCTCCTAAGTGTGGATCCTGATAATACAAGGCAGGCAAAGGCTAATGACAGCTATTACCTTCTCAAGCGTACAGAACCTCCTACAATAATTGTGGAATGCGGTTTTTTAAGTAACCCCTCAGAGGCGGAACTTTTGGCAGACAAAAAATATCAGAAGAAAATTGCAGATGCGATTACCGATGGAGTAGAAAAGTATTTGGAAAGTAAATAATAGTGTAGTATAATAAAATGCATGAAAACGATAATAGAGAAGATAGAAAAGATAAAATTGAATAGTGAAGAAAGTATACGTGTAATTGAAAAAGCAGGAGAGATACTAAAGGCAGGCGGACTTGTAGCATTTCCCACAGAGACTGTATACGGCCTGGGTGCAGACGGGTTGAATGGGGATGCTTCGAAAAAAATTTATACTGCCAAAGGAAGGCCGTCTGACAATCCATTGATTATACATATTACTGATATGATGTCACTAAAAAAAATTGCAGAAAATATTCCGGAGGCTGCTATAAGGATCGCAGAAAAATACTGGCCAGGGCCTCTTACTATGATATTTAAGAAGACAGAGGCAGTGCCATACAGCACCACAGGAGGGCTTGATACAGTGGCGGTCCGCATGCCGGAGAATAAAGTGGCGGCGGCAGTAATCCGAGCGGGAGGAGGCTTTATCGCGGCACCCAGCGCCAATATATCAGGAAGACCCAGTCCTACAGAGGCAAGGCATGTTAAGGAGGACTTAAACGGGAGGATAGACATGATTGTAGATGGCGGTTCTGTAGATATAGGAGTAGAATCAACAATTCTTGACATGACAGTAACTCCCCCTATGATTTTAAGGCCCGGAGCTGTTACTAAGGAGATGCTTGAGGAGCTTGCAGGTCCGGTTCGTATGGATCGGGCGCTTATCGACGCGGAGAGTAAGGAACATCCCAAGGCGCCGGGGATGAAATACCGTCATTACGCTCCTTTGGCGGAGCTTAGTATTATAGAGGGACAGATGGAGAAGGTTGTAAAAGCGATAAACCAGATGGCGGAAGAAAAGATAAACGGTGGATACAGAGTAGGAATTATCGGAACAGACGAGACTGCAGGAAGCTATGGGAGAGGTATCGTAAAAAGTATAGGAACACGGGCAGATGAGGCGGTGATTGCAAGTCATCTTTATGGAATTTTACGTGAATTCGATGAGGAGAATGTAGACTATATTTTCAGCGAAGCATTTTCAACAGAAGGGATTGGGAATGCAGTTATGAACCGTCTTCTTAAAGCGGCAGGTCATCATGTGATACACATATAAAGTCTGGAAATAAATGAAGTAACATAAGATGTGGAGGAAAGTATATGGATGGTAAGAGAAGAGATTATATAAGTTGGGATGAGTATTTTATGGGAGTGGCTATGCTTTCCGGCATGCGTTCCAAGGATCCGAATACACAGGTAGGATGCTGCATTGTAAGCCAGGATAATAAAATTCTATCAATGGGATATAATGGATTTCCGGCAGGGTGCTCTGATGACGAATTTCCGTGGGAGAGAGAAGGAGAAGATCCTTTAGAGACAAAATATGTATATTCTGTTCACAGCGAATTGAATGCAATTCTTAATTATAGAGGCGGAAGTCTTGAAGGGTCAAAGCTTTATGTATCTTTGTTTCCGTGTAATGAATGTGCAAAGGCAATTATTCAGAGCGGGATTAAGGAAGTCATTTATGATTGCAATAAATATGAAGATACTTCGTCTGTACAGGCATCCATGCGGATGTTTGATGCGGCGGGGGTAAAATACCACCAATATCATCAGACAGGACGGAAGATAGAGATACAATTTTAATCTGGGACGGAGTATTTTTAAAAATACTCCGTCCCAGATTGCATTTTACCCTGTCCCTGACTGACAGGTTTCATTTGTCTTAGCAGGAATTCATACTTTTTCCATGCAGCGTTTCCTTCATAGATATAGGAATCAATCAGATCCGGATCGCTTGCATTTTGGAATTTTGTGTAAGCGTCTTCAATACTCTTTTTTGCCTGTGCAATTTCATCAAGAATGGTGTTGTGTTCCGGATCAAAGGAAAGGCGCCTGTAGACGTCTTCTTCGGCGTTTTTTCCTCTGGCAAATAATCTCATAGTCCACCTCCATACATGGTATTCTGTTTTTATTCCATTTCTTTCTATGTAGTATGGACAATTTCCGTAAATATTAAGCAAATATTAGGAAAACATATGAAGTCCCAGCTCCCGTGAAAGGCTTCTGAGAATATAACGTCCGGCAATACTGTTTCCCTTGCTGTCAAGTGCGGGTCCAAAGATACCGATACCCATTTTTTTGTCTACGACAGAGAGTATACCGCCTCCGACACCGCTTTTGGAAGGGATTCCCACATGGACGGCAAATTCTCCGGATCCGTCGTACATGCCGCAGGTTAACATAATCGTTTTGACAACTCTTACAACATCCTCTTCTAAAAGCCTTTCGCCTGTTTCTGGATGCACCCCGCCCAGAGCCAGTACAAGGCCGAAATTAGCAAGACTTTCGGCAGTTACATTTAGTGAACACATACGTACATAGAAATCAAGACTTTCCTGCACGCTTCCGGATGCAATAATTCCTTTGCTTTCTAAAAGATAAGCGATCGCCTTGTTACGGGAAATGTTTGCCATCTCGGAAAGATACACGTCTGTATTCAATGTAATCTGTTCATCCAGACACAATTTTTTAGTGATTTCCAGCATTTTCCTGAAACTGATAATCGGCGTCAAATAGCTTGCAATGGCAATGGCACCGGAATTTATCATTGGGTTGTATGGATAATTACTGGATAAATCAAGCTTTACCAGTGAATTAAAGGCATCTCCGGAGGGCTCCATTCCTACCTTTTCAAATACCTTATAAAATCCGCAGCGTTCCAGCGCGACTGCAAGGGTAATGACCTTGGAAATACTTTGAATAGTGAACCGTACATCAGTATCGCCAAGAGATTCTTTTCTGCCCTCGGCTGTGTAAATACATACCCCGAGTTGATTTTTGTCAACCCGTCCCAATTCAGGTATATAAGAAGCGGTCTCCCCAAAAGCAATTTCTTCCCGGCCTTCTCCAACGGCACGTTTTAAAATTTCTCTCAATGTAATTACCTCCATTATCTGTCTTTTGTTATCTATAGAAATCTTAACATTGGAGGGCAATGATTTCAACGTAGATTTTGGGAATAAAATATAAAAATATAGGATATATATGAGAGTAGATAGAGGAAGGAGTGGATCAATATGCCGGAAAGACAATCATATGGAGCAGTTAATTTTCTGATTCGGGCTGTAGTAGGCTTTACGATGATTTTTTTTATAAATGAATTTCTGGCGGCTAAGGAAATCTCTTTGAGCGTCGGATTTAATCCGGTTACCTTTTTGATGTCAGGTACGCTGGGGACACCGGGAGTTGCACTCCTTTATGGAATTGCATTTTATCGGGGGCTGTAAAAAGGTGCCGAAATGAAACGTTTAATTTATAGAGAACGATATGCAATACAGCAGCTATATCCTTTTGGAACAGAGATATATTGTATGGTCCAGAGGGAATATTCCTGCTGGATTTTTTCACTTTTAAAAGAAGAGCTAAGTCCGGTACCCAGACCTTTAAGAAAGCTCTCTGTTCTTGTCCATAGCTGGAAAAACAACTGTTTTTTCGCTTCTCCATAAAGGTTTTTAAGCAAAGCCGCTTCAGAGGGCAGAAAGATACGCGCAGCAATTTTATCCATATCAGCCTTTCTCCCGGTTTGTTCAATATCAATACCTACAGAACAGGTACAGGAAAATATAAATACAATATATGCGCCAGAGTGAGACAAATTAAAGTTGAGATTTGAAACATTTAGAAGAGCAGGCTTACCGTGCTCTCCCACAGTAAATTCCAGATCTTCTTCAGAAATATTGGTATAGGCAGATATAATTTTCCGAAGAAGGATATGGCTGTACTCACGCTGGCTTTTGTGCAGATTGTCCAGAGATTTTGCCGGAATTGTCCATACATGGAGCTCTTCTTTTTCCGGCATCGGTAAATATGGTTTTAAATCATGTAAATTCAGGGATTTTATGTTCATATGAATTCTCCGTTTTCTAAGGAATAAAACTGATATTATTATAGCCTGCAAGGAGAATAATGGAAACCCTAAAATCGCTTTTGTTTTACTCTTCTATCTATGTTGCACAAAGTTTGACATTTTCATAAAGTGCTATGGACAAGCAAAAGGAGTGAGGTTATAATCGTGCTACAAGCTGTAGATAGCAGCTTGCATCTGATTGTTTTATTCTTTGGCAGATTCAAATTAATTCAGGTTATTCTAAGTTGTTCATCCATTTCGGAAATGAATTCACAGGAAATAACTGACACAAGGTAAAAGGGAACAGGAGGGATATTATGTGGAAAGCAGAAATCTGGTAATTTGTGACAGAGAGGAGGGTTATGCGGAAGCGCTTGCGCATTATATCATGCGTAAGGAAGAGCTGGCCTTTCAAGTACAGACCTGCAGCGACCTGTCTCATGTATTAAAACTACAGGAACAGGAGAGGATTGATTATCTTCTTATCTCATCGGTCTATTCCGGAAAGGACAGGGAAAAGGCAAAAGCAGAAAAGGTATTTGTTCTGACGGGAGAGGGAAAAAGCGCACTGGCAGCAAAGGAAACTGCAGTATATAAATATCAGCCTGGGGAAGCGCTTTTAGCGGAGCTTATCAGGCAATGCGGCAGTAAGGAGCCTGGGGAAAACACATTTTTAAAAAACGTTCGGAAAAAACAGGCAAAAATCATTGGTATATATTCTCCGGTGCATAGAATAGGCAAAACATCTTATGCGCTTCGGCTTGGGCAGAAACTGGCGGAGGAGGCCAATGTGCTTTATTTGAATCTGGAAACTTACGGCGGTGTAGGAGGTCATTTTTCCGGAGAAGGACAGACCTTATCAGATGTGCTCTACTATGCGAGGCAGGAGGAAGGCAATCTGGGACTTATGCTCACTACAATTGTGGGACATAAGGGAAAGCTGGATTATGTGGCGCCTATACAGGTGTCGGAGGATATTAAGAGCGTATCAGGAGAAGAATGGACTGTACTCGTTAAAAAAATTATGGAACAAAGTATTTATGAGATTCTTATTTTGGATATGGACGAGGGTATTCGGGAAATATATCAGATTCTGAAGCTTTGCAATGAAATACATATGCATACGGCAGAGGATAAGATAGGAGAGTCTAAGATACGGCAATTTGAGGAAGAGCTGACTTTTTTAGGCTATGAGGATATCCGGCGCAAAATAATGTGTAAAGGAAACCGGTCATGATACAGGAAGATCAGCTTCATTCAAGAATACTTGAAGAGCTTGATATGTCGAGAGAAACCGGGGACGCAGAGCTTACCGGGCTGATTCACCGCATACTAAGGGAGGCTGGGGAGGAAGAATATATTCCTCTTTCTAAAAAGGCGGAGCTGGGGAGAGAACTTTTCAACGCATTCCGTAAGCTCAATCTTCTTCAGGAATTTCTGGAGGATGAGAATATTACAGAAATTATGATCAATGGAACACAGAATATATTCCTGGAAAAAAACGGAAGGATTTGCCGGTCACAAAAACGCTTTGCATCTTCGGACAAGCTTGAGGATGTAATCCAGCAGATTGCAGCAGGCTCCAATCGTATTGTAAATGAGGCATCACCGATTGTAGATGCAAGATTGTCAGATGGCTCCCGGGTAAATGTAGTCCTGCCGCCGGTGGCGGTTAACGGACCGATTGTGACAATTCGAAAGTTTCCCAAGGAGGCAATTACGATGGAGCAGCTGATCAGCTGGGAATCAGTAAGCCAGGAGGTTGTGGCATTCCTAACCCGATTAGTGAAGTCCGGATATAATATTTTTATCAGTGGGGGAACCGGTTCGGGAAAAACGACATTTTTAAATGCACTATCTCAGTATATTCCGGGGGATGAAAGAATTATTACTATTGAGGATAACGCAGAGCTCAAGCTGCTTGAGCTTCCCAATCTTGTCACATTGGAGGCAAGAAATGCAAATACAGAAGGGGAAGGGGAAATTACAATCCGTGATTTAATTAAAACGGCGCTGCGTATGCGTCCGGACAGGATTATCGTCGGAGAAGTGCGGGGAGCGGAAGCTATGGATATGCTTCAGGCGCTTAATACAGGGCATGACGGAAGCTTAAGCACCGGACATGCCAACAGCACTTCAGATATGCTGAGCCGTTTGGAAACAATGGTTCTTATGGGGATGGATATACCGCTTGGAGCAATACAAAGACAGATTGCATCAGGGATAGACATTATCGTACATCTGGGGCGGTTAAGAGACAAGAGCAGAAGAGTGCTGGAAGTGACAGAGGTGCTGGGGTATCTGAACGGAGAAATCTGCCTGAATCCATTATACATCTTTAAAGAAACAGGAGAGAAGGATGGCAAAGTTATGGGAAGCTGGGAAAAGCTTCATGAGATTACAAACAAAGAGAAGCTGCTGGCAGCAGGATATAAGGATACGGGAAAAAGTATGGATGATGCTTAGAGCGTCATTTGTAACGGGCATGACGGCATGGCTTTACTATCGTTCGGCATGGGCTGTGCCGTTTTTACTTCCTATATGGGTGTGGTATTACCGGAAGCTTGCAGCAGAGTGTACTGAAAGTAAAAAGCAGGAATTTCTGCTTCAGTTCAAGGAGCTGATACAGACAATTTCCTCTGCATTAAATACAGGATATTCTGTAGAAAATGCCGTAAAAGAGAGCCAGAAGGAATTAATGCTTATATATTCTGAAAAGGAGCCTGTAATAAGAGAGCTTATGCTTATGGTAAGAGAGCTTAGAATGCAGATTCCTGTAGAACAGGTAATAGAGGAAATGGCAGGAAGAGTAGAACTTGAGGACGTGGAGAGCTTTGCAGCAGTTTTTGCTACCGCAAAAAGAAGCGGAGGAGACATGATTGCTGTTATCAGGAACACGGCAGGACAGATCGCAGATAAAATTGACGTAAAAAGAGAAATTCAAACTGTACTGGCTGCCAAAAAATATGAATTTAAGGTTATGTCAGGGATTCCATATGGGATTATTGCATATATGTCTTTAAGTTTTCCGGAATTTATGACATGTCTGTATGGGAATATAATCGGAACAGGAGTGATGACAGTATGTCTCATAATTTATATCGCAGCATATTATCTTGGTGTGAGATTAATAGAAATCGAAGTCTGACGATGGGGCTGGCAGCGGCATTATTTCTTTTTGGCCTGGGAATAACTGTTTCTGATTATCTGAATTCAATAACGGAGCTTGATGTTTATATACCGCGGAATACATATGGAGAAGGAAAAAAGACAGTAGAGGTTAAGGCAGAAGCAGAGGGAGCCGAAAAGACAGAGGATATTGAGATTATTATATCAGAGAAGACTTACACTGCCGGGGAGATGCAGGATTTGTTTCAAAGAAGCATTCGATGGCTGGAAACAAGAATCTTGGCAGAGAATGAAAGTCCTGACAGAATTGAAAAGGATATGGAGCTTGTAACAGAGATTCCCGGAGAACCGATTGATATATCCTGGGAGCTTGACAGGTATGATGTGATGAATGTATATGGTGAAATTAATGAGGAGGAGCTTTTAAAGGATGGGGTTCCGGTGAGATTAAAGGCAGTACTTACTTATCGGGAAAGAAAGGAGGAGCAGGCTCTTTATGAATGTATGGTTATGGTATATCCGGAATTCTTGAATGAGGAAGAGGGGTTTATTAAAAGGCTGAAGGAGAAAATAATAAGAAATGACGAGCAGACAAGAACAAAGGATATGTATACACTGCCTCAGGAGGTAGATGGCAGAGCTCTTCGGTTTTATCCAGTAATGGACACAAAAGGGTATGTTATAATGGTCATGGCAGTGCTGATTTTATTTCTTCTCTATGCACTCGACAGACAGAATAAGGAAAAAGAGAAGGAAAAAAGGCTGTGTCAGATGAGGCTTGACTATCCTGAGGTTGTAAGCAAGCTTACATTACTCTTAGGCGCTGGGATGACGGTGAAGCGTGCATGGAAAAAGATTGCGGAGGATTACGGAAAAAAGGCAGAATTATCGGAAAGATATGTATATGAGGAAATGAGATATACATGCCGGGAAATGGAGAGCGGTGTTATGGAATCAGAAAGCTATGAAAGATTTGGAAGGCGCTGCGGACTGCAGGAATATATAAGGCTTGGAGCTTTACTGTCCCAGAATTTAAGAAAGGGGACAAAGGGATTAAAAGAGCTTCTCCGTATAGAGACAGTGCAGGCATTCGAGGAGCGTAAAGCAAGGGCAAAGAGACTGGGGGAGGAAGCAGGGACAAAGCTGCTTATGCCTATGTTTTTAATGCTTGCGGTCGTTCTCATTATTATAATTGTGCCCGCGTTTCTTTCAATACAATTATAAGAGAAAAGAGGAAAATATATGTGGAGAATACGGTATATATGGAATATTTTGAAGGAAGAGAG
>CAOJQZ010000013.1 GCA_948441955.1 uncultured Lachnospiraceae bacterium
CCCCCTAAAATGCTGATAATACTCTTGGGATTAATCCTTGCATTTTCCGTCAGAATACAGATGTCGCTCTTGAATTTGTTACTTAATGCCATCAGATCCGATGCCGGCCTTGCATGCAGGCCTGTTTCATTCATTACCCTTAATTTTGCTTCAAACATATGATCTCCTCCTAGCAATTTGCACAATTTTTATGAGTTGATTATATATCGCATGTGCACTTTTATAAACTCCAAAAGTTTGCAGACTATTTTCTTTCATTTCTTGCACTTTTTGTTCTAATATAGATTATGCCCGTATTTCGTGCAAATAAAAAAGTCTTATCATTTGTTTTATCAATGATCAGACTTTTTTTATTTATATTTTCAATATTATTAAGCTATAATATTTTCTTCAATATGTGAATCATCTCATCCACATGCTCTTTTGTAATGATGAGCGGAGGCACGAGACGTATCACATTTTCACCAGCGCTGATAATTATAAGCCCTTCCTTAAGAGCCTGATTTATAACCTCGCTCACCGGCCTTTTTATCTTAAGTCCCTGAATAAGGCCTGTTCCCCGTCTTTCTAATATTTCCCCGGAGGTCTCTTTAAGCCCTTTAAGCTTTTCCTCAAGATAAGCCCCCACTTCTTTTATATGATTGAGAAGGTTTCTCCGTTCAAATATCTCTAAAGTTTTTGCCACAGCCATACAGGCAAAGGGATTGCCGCCGTAGGTGGTGCCATGATCGCCCGGTTCCAGAGAATATTGCGCCACATTCTCTGTCATGGCAAAGGCCCCCACCGGAACGCCGCTTCCGATTGCCTTTGCCATTGCCATGATATCTGGTTTTGTGCCGTAGGACTGCCATGCAAACATGGAGCCTGTCCTTCCCATGCCGCACTGAATCTCATCGCAGATCATAAGAATTCCCTCTTCGTCACAGAGCTTTCGGATTCCTTTCATAAATTCAGCGTCTGCCATATGGATGCCCCCCTCTCCCTGAAGCGGTTCCAAAATAACAGCGCAGGTTTTATCCGTAACCAATGCTTTTATGCTGTTCATATTGTTAAACTCTCCGAATTTTACACCAGGGAGCATAGGCTCAAAGGGGGTCCTGTAATGCTCATTTCCCGTTACAGATACTGCGCCTATGCTGCGTCCGTGGAAGGAATGTTCCATTGCAATAAATTCATAGCGCCCGGTTCCTTTTTTGTAAGCATACTTTCTGGCGGCCTTCAGAGCGCCCTCAATTGCCTCAGTGCCACTGTTTGTGAAAAATACTCTGTCCATTTCTGTAATTTTTTTAAGTGCTCCGGCCGCCTGTCCGCAGGTTGTGTTATAAAAGAGATTGGAGGTATGGATAAGCTTGTCAATCTGCTTCTTTAACGCCTGATTCAGCTCCTCATTTCCATAGCCAAGGCCGCATACCGCAATCCCCGCGGCAAAATCCAGATATTTCTTTCCCTCCGTGTCGTACAGATACACGCCCTCTCCTTTATCAAACACAACCGGAAAACGGTTATAGGTATGTAAAAGTCCCTGCTCTGCCTCTTCTATATATTGATTCATACTTTTATTCTCCATAATAATATCTCTGTTCTCCATTGTTTATGATTGCCGTTCCGATTCCTTTGTTTGTAAATATCTCAAGAAGCAGGCAGTGGGGAATACGTCCGTCCAGAATATGAACCCGGGAAACACCATGCTCAATGGCGTCAATACAATTATGAAGCTTCGGAAGCATGCCGCCGCCAATATACCCCTCACGCATAAGCTTATGTGCCTCTGTAACTGTAAGCTCTGATATGAGCGTCTCCGGATTCTCCGGGTCTTTATAAACTCCTTCAATATCGGTGAGGAACGCCAGTTTTTCTGCCCGCATTGCTCTTGCAATCGCACATGCCGCATCGTCTGCATTAATATTATATGTGTTATAATTATCATCTAAACCTACAGGGCACACAATGGGCAGGAAATCCTTTTCTAAAAGATCGTAGAGCACGGTTGCATTTACATCCTTCACTTCGCCTACAAAACCAATATCCTCTCCCCCTGCATATTTCCTGTTTACGGAAAGAAGCTTTCCATCCTTGCCGCTGATTCCGATTGCTCTGACGCCAAGGCTTTCTACAAGCTGGACAAGTCCTTTGTTCACTTTTCCAAGTACCATCTCCGCAAGCTCCATAGTCGCCTCATCAGTCACCCTGAGACCGTTTACAAATTTCGGTTCCATGCCGACCTTTCCTACCCATCTGCTGATTTCCTTTCCGCCTCCGTGGACGATAATGGGCTTAAAGCCTACCAGCTTAAGAAGCGTCACATCCTGAATGACCTGCGCTTTTAATTCTTCATCTACCATGGCGCTCCCGCCGTATTTTACAACAATAATCCTGCGGTTAAAACGCTGAATATATGGAAGCGCCTCTATTAATACCTCTGCCTTGTCAAGATACTTCTGCATGTCTTTATTCATCTCGTCCTACTTCCCTTCTGTCCTATATATTTTATGATACCAACAGACTCTCAGCTTCGATAATCTGCATTTATATCTATATATCCATGTGTCAGATCGCAGCCCCATGCCGCCGCTTCTTTGCCCCCCATTTTTATATCGGCAATGGCTGTTACCTCCGTCTGAGACAGTATCTTTGCAGCTTCTTCTTCACTGTAATTTACTGCTGTCCCGTTTTCAACAATCTGAATTTTTCCTGCCTTGCTTTCAAAGAACAGATCCACCTTCTCTGGGTCAAACTGTGCCCCTGAATATCCCATCGCACAGAGAATTCTTCCCCAATTTGCATCATGTCCTGCAATGGCTGTTTTGGTCAGGTTCGAGCATACAACCGCCTTTGCCAATGTCCTGGCCTGTTCTGTGCTCTCACAGCCGACTGCCCTTGCCTCGAATAATGCGGACGCTCCCTCGCCGTCTCCTGCGATTTTCTTTGCCAGATATTCATTCACTGTATGAAGGGCCTGTGAAAATTTTCTATAATCCCCACTTCCGTATCGGATCTCTCGATTTCCTGCCATCCCATTTGCCAGAAGGAGCACGGTATCATTGGTTGAAGTGTCGCCGTCTACGGAAATCATATTATAGGTTTCGGCCACGTCTTCACTTAGGGCCTTTTGAAGGGCTTCCTTTCCAATAACTGCATCTGTTGTGATAAATGCAAGCATGGTGCACATATTCGGATGGATCATACCGGAGCCTTTCGCCATGCCGCCTACTGTTACTGTCTCGCCGCCGATTTCGATCTGGACTGCCAATTCCTTTTCACAGGTATCTGTAGTCATAATTGCCTTTGCCGCTTCCGTTCCATTTTCTATAGAACTATTTTTCTTTCCTGCCAGAACTTTTATTCCCTGTTTCATCTTCTCCATAGGAAGCTGCATTCCGATCACTCCGGTAGAGCCCATTACAACTGCATCCTCTGGTATGTTCAGGGCTTTGGCCGCCGTTTCAGCAGTAGTTTTACAATACCCAAAGCCCTCCTTTCCTGTACATGCATTGGCAATTCCGGAATTGACAACAATTGCCTGCACAGCGCTTCCACTCTCTATAATCTGACGATCCCATTTTACCGGAGCTGCCTTTACTATATTTGTCGTAAATGTACCGGCCGCCGTACAGGGAGTCTGGCTGTATATCAAAGCCATGTCTGTACGCTCTTTATATTTAATTCCTGCCGCTGCGGCTGCAGCCTCATATCCCTTTGCCGCAGTTACTCCTCCTTTTATCTGCTTCATGATATCCTCCTTTTTCTGTTCATTCTCTTCTGTTAAATGAAGGCTGTAATATTTTCTTCATTTAATGTGAAATCATAATAATTCAAATCCTGGCGTTTTGTCCAGCCTATTTCCTTCCAAAATGCATTTCCAATATCATTTTTCGTAAATGCAATAAGTGAGACCTTGTTAATTTTTTCCTGTTTCAATGCTTCCATTGCAAAAACTACCATAGATTTCCCGATTCCTCTCATACGGTATCCAGGGTCTACGCACACATGGTAGAGACATCCCCGTCTTCCGTCATGACCGCAGAGAATGGCTCCCACAATCCTTTGATCCTCTATGGCGACAACACTTGTCGCCGGATTCCGCTTAAGGAATCTTTCAATTCCCTCTCTGGAATCATCTACGCTTCGTATCCCGAAACCGCTGATTTTCTTCCAGAGTGCATATACTTCATCATAATCTCCGGCTGTCATAACTCTCAACATTTTTGCCGCCTCCTTTTTCTTTCCTTCTGTCTCTGTCCAGATGCTTAAGAACCGATTATCTGAGCCTTACGGAAACACGGGAATGAGCTTCAAACCCTCGTCCTCGGCCAGCCCGAACATCAGGTTCATATTCTGCACCGCCTGCCCTGCCGCTCCCTTTACAAGATTGTCAATGGCTCCCATCATAATAATACGGTTTGTTCTCGTATCAATCTTAAATCCAATATCTACATAATTACTGCCTTCTACCCATTTCGTCTCTGGATATACTCCTTCCTCCATCACACGGATAAAAGTTTCTTCCTTATAATATTTGTCATAGATCCCTTTTATCTCCTCCGAAGTAACCTTCTTTTTAAGAGCTGCATATTCTGTAACCAGAATTCCCCTGTTCATGGGAACAAGATGGGGTGTAAAATTGATTACTGTCTCCTCGCCGGATGCATATCCAAGCTGCTCCTCAATCTCCGGAGTGTGCCTGTGGGCTGCGACGCCGTATGCCTTCATATTTTCATTTATCTCGCAGAAGAGATTCGGTGTCTTCGCTCCTCTTCCCGCACCGGACGCACCGGATTTTGCGTCTATAATAAGCGAACGCATATCTATAATCCCCTCTTTTGCAAGCGGATAAGCTGTCAGAATAGAACAGGTAGTATAGCAGCCCGGATTGGCGGTTAATCTCGCGTTCTTTATCTTCTCCCGGTTCACTTCGCAAAGTCCGTATACTGCTTCTTCAATGAACTGAGGACTGCCATGCTTAATACCGTACCATTTCTCATATGTTCCCACATCCTTGATGCGAAAATCCGCACTGAGATCAATCACTTTTGTCTTTGACAAAATTTCTTCATTCATTACTGACGCACAAAAGCCCTGGGGAGTTGCAGTAAAAATCACATCCGCCTGTCCTGCCAGCTCCTCTATATTATCATCCAGACATTTCGCGTCCACAATCCTGAACATGTTTCTGTATATATCTGCATATCTCTGATCTATGTAGCTTCTGGAGCCATACCATACAATCTCCACGTCTCTGCGGCATGCTAATATCCTTACTAATTCGCCTCCCGCATAGCCGGTGGCTCCGATAATACCTGCTTTAATCATATATACCTCCTTGCCCCTTTGGGGACGTAGTAAAATTAATTTTACTACGTCCCAGATTAAAAAAACCCTGTCCCTAAATTAAAAGACTTGCATAATTATACAACTACACTGCATAATATTCAAGTCCTTTTTTATAAATTCTATTTTTTAATATTTCAACCCAAGAATTTTGCTGTATCCTTACCTTGTTTTATACATTATATTTGTATATTATGTATATTATTTCGTTTTTTATAAATTTTTCTTGCATATTTATAAATTATGGTGTATAGTAATGCTTGCAGTTGAAAAAGCAATCTATTTTACATAAAATATATGAAGCAAAGGGAGGACATCTGCAATGAAAGAAAAGGTTATACTGGCATATTCCGGCGGACTTGACACTACTGCCATTATCCCCTGGTTAAAGGAAAATTTTAATTATGAGGTCATCTGCTGCTGCATCGACTGCGGGCAGGGCGAGGAGCTTGACGGACTTGAGGAGAGGGCAAAGCTTTCCGGCGCATCTAAATTATATATTGTAGATATTACGGATGAGTTCTGTGATGAATATATTGTTCCATGCGTTCAGGCACATGCTGTATATGAGAATAAATATCTCCTGGGAACCTCTATGGCGCGTCCGTGCATGGCGAAGCATTTTGTAGAGATTGCACGTAAGGAGGGAGCCAGTGCAATCTGTCACGGAGCTACCGGAAAGGGAAATGACCAGATTCGTTTCGAGCTCGGCATCCATGCTCTGGCCCCGGATCTTAAGATTATCGCACCATGGCGGATGACGGATATATGGACTATGAACTCCCGTGAGGAGGAAATTGAATATTGTAAACAGCACGGCATTCATCTTCCATTTGACGCAAGCCACAGCTACAGCCGCGACCGCAATCTGTGGCATATCAGCCATGAAGGGCTTGAACTTGAGGATCCGTCGCTGGCCCCGGATTACGAGCACCTGCTTGTCCTGAGCGTCACACCAGAAAAAGCCCCTGATGAGGCAGAATATGTAACCATGACATTTGAAAAAGGTGTTCCGAAGAGTATTAACGGCGAAGAGATGAAGGTATCTGATATTATCCGAAAGCTTAATGAGCTTGGAGGAAAACACGGAATCGGCATCTGCGATATTGTAGAAAATCGCGTAGTAGGCATGAAATCCCGCGGAATCTATGAGACACCCGGCGGCACGATTCTTTACGAAGCGCACCAGCAGTTAGAAGAGCTTATCTTAGATCGGGCAACCTATGAAGCAAAGGAAGAAATGGGAAATAAGCTTTCACAGATTGTATACGAGGGCAAATGGTTCACCCCCCTTCGCGAAGCAGTTCAGGCATTTATAGAGAAAACACAGGAATACGTAACCGGAGAGGTGAAATTCAAACTTTATAAAGGCAATATTATTAAGGCCGGAACAACTTCTCCATACTCATTGTACAGTGAATCCCTGGCAAGCTTTACAACTGGTGATCTCTATGATCACCATGACGCAGACGGATTCATCAACCTGTTCGGGCTGCCCCTTAAGGTTCGGGCTATGATGATGCAGGAATTGGAAAAATAAAATCGGGGACAGGGTATTTTCAATCTGGGACGTAGTAAAATTAATTTTACTACGTCCCCAATTGGGTTAACACCGCCCCGATTACTGCATACATATCTGCAAGATTCGCCGTGAGACGGGAAAAGAATTTATATCTGCTCTGTACGCCGATATAGTCTATAACTTTTCCTCTTGAAAGGCGGTCATAAATATTGCTGGCAGCTCCGGCGCTTAGCAGCACCATCCCGAGTTTTTTCAGAAGATGTCCATTCTTCATAAACAGCCAGATATCATACAATACAACACCTGCGCCTGTTCCGGCGGAAACCCTCTTTACTATTTTGGGATGCTCCTGCAGTGCATTCAAAAGGAATCCTTTGTTGTAGACTTTCCTCAGCACCACTCTGTCTATAATCGTTTCCCGTTCTTCTCCTTCTTTAAACACAGCCTCAATGTACTGCTTGATCCCCATGTCAAAACAGACAAGCGCCACAAAGAGGCCGCCCATAGCCGTAAACATCAGAATGCCTCTTTAATACTCTGAATTTCTTCTTCGTGCCTCGCCATCTCTTCCTCTCTCTTTTCGATGGCTTCGCAGAGCGCCGTATAATCAAGGTCAGACACTTCGCCGTTTCTGAACTTTTCATAAACCGTCCGTCCGATTTCAATAAAGTCCCTTTCATTGGCGCGCTTTAGAGAACGGATCTGACTTTTGTGTTTCTCTGTCTCTATGGTATCTCCGGCCCTCTTTCCAATATCCTCTACTACATCTGTTATCCTTTTTCCTAAATCATCAAAAAAATCTGACATCCTTCTTTTCTCCTTTTCCATATGTATTTTACAGGCTTCGTAAACGGTCCAGAGACTGATAGATATCCATAGTCCCATATCCCCATTCCCGATTGGGATATTCAGGGAGCGTCCCCTGATTTGTTCCCAATATAATAATATTTTTGATTTCACTGGTTGTTACTCCCATATTTCCTGACTGCTGAAGCAGCCATTCCATAATCAATGCAGAAGCGCCCGAGGTTATACCCGCTGCAATACTGGAACCGCTGCGCTTTTCAAATCTTCCGTCCGGACCGGCGCCGGTCACCTGAACTCCCGGCGCTGTAAAATTAGGTTTTATTAAATTATTTCTAGTATACCCTCTTCCGGAATTAATATCAACACTATTATCAAGTCCATTGTAATAAGAAACAGTAATCGCTTTTCGGGTACTTCCCGGTTCTGTCACAGTATAGTCCGGATTTGCCTCCAGAAAATACACGCTTCCGCTTAGAAACTCCTTCATGGACAGCCAGATGTGAAATACACCGTCTGCGAGCCGAAGGGGTTCAACGCCTATACGCCAGATTCCCTGGGCCGCTTCCCTGAATCGTAAGAAAAGAAGCTGTGAGTCATTGTTATCCATAAGAAGCCGATATTCGATATCCACCGTTGTGCGGTCAAAGACAAATTTCAGGCTGTAGCTGCTTGCCTGCCGTACAGATATGGTGGGACTTCTTTCTCCGGAAGGCGAGATAACATATACGGTCACCACATTCGGCAGTGTTGTCCATAATTCAGCTACAAATCCCGTTCCTCCCTCATCCACGCGAATCTCCGCCTCCTGGGCGCCCTTTCCTGATTCAAGAGTTCCATAATAGTGATGTCTCTGGCTTGCCTCGTTTCCTCCTCCAATCACGACACATCGGTTTAATACATCCGCATAGCTGTCAAGCAGTCCAGACAGCGCTGTCGCACCATTATGGCCCCCGAAGCTGCTTCCAAGAGCAAGGCATATCACAAGCGGCATGTCTTTTTTTTCCGCAAGCTTATGGAGATAGTAAATCCCCTGCATAATATCTGTCTCCTGAAAGCAGAGCGCATTATCGTCAATACCATAAAAATCCTTCAGGTATGTCTTTGCCTCCTTTAATTTTACCATGGCAATTACAGCCTTCGGCGCCGCGCCGTGAAAACGGTTCTCCAGGTTGGGACTCCCGGCCGCCACACTTGCCATAAAGCTTCCGTGGCCTTCATCATCCGTACTTGGCACAATCCCCTCCGGATTTTCTGAACGAAGCGCCTCATTAATCATTTCCTCTGTATATTCACTTCCATAGGTAAACCCCTCAGGAAGCTGTCCCGTCTGTATCGTCTGATCCCAGATTCCCGCAATGCGGGTACTTCCGCTTGAATTTCTGAAAACCGGATTTCTGTAATCAATTCCTGTATCTACGAAACCGATCATAATGCCGCAGCCCTGAAGCATAAGTGTAGGATAGTTCTGCACTGCGCTGATTCCCGCCTCATTCATGGCATCCGTATCAATCAGCGCATAACATCCAGGAATACTGTTATAGCTGTATCTTTCTATGGTAATCTCTCCTGCAAGACTTTCATCCACATAAACCACCCTGTAGTCAAAGCCCACTTCCTGCACACACGCTTCGCTCTCCGGAAACACAATTTCTGTACCCTTCCGATAATCCGGTATAATAAAATCTCTGGTATTCTGGGATAAGATCATATCCCTGCACCCTGTTGCCGGCATAAAAACACCTCATATACTTTTTTTCAGTATATGAGGTGTCTTTAAACTCTATGCACCGTTTCCAATCCGATTTACCCCCTGGGTACGCAGCGTAATAATCGGACCGCCCGTATTATTAATATATTCTTCTGTAATCGTTACCTGCCCGATACTGTCGTCCTTCGGAATCTCATACATGATATCAAGCATAAATTCCTCTATGATGGCCCGAAGAGCTCTGGCGCCGGTATCCTTCTCCATCGCCTTCTTAGCAATCGCGGACAGAGCGCCGTCTGTAAAGTCAAGCTTCACCTCATCAAGTGCAAGAAGCTTCTGATATTGCTTCAAAATAGCGTTTCTCGGCTCCTGCAGTATCTGGACAAGCATATCCTCATTCAATCCCTGCAAGGTGAATACAATAGGCAGACGTCCTAGAAATTCCGGTATCATTCCAAAATTTCTGAGATCCTCTGTGGTTACCTTACTAAGAATTGTCTTATCCTTATCGTATTTATCCTTCAAATCTGCCCCAAAGCCTATGGATGACTGTTTGGTAAGCCGTTCTTTGATAATACTGTCAAGATCCGGAAACGCACCGCCGCAGATAAATAATATATTCCTTGTATTAACCGTGGCAAGAGGAACCATTGCGTTTTTGCTGTTAGCCCCTACCGGAACCTCGATGTCGCTTCCCTCTAAAAGCTTCAGCATCCCCTGCTGCACGGACTCGCCGCTTACATCTCTCTGGTTCGTATTTTTCTTCTTCGCAATCTTATCAATCTCGTCGATAAAAATGATTCCCTGCTCTGCCTTCTCCACATCGTTATCTGCCGCCGCCAGAAGCTTCGATACAACACTCTCAATATCGTCGCCTATGTATCCCGCCTCAGTAAGAGAGGTAGCGTCTGTAATTGCAAGAGGCACGTCAAGGAGCTTTGCCAGGGTTCTTACCAGATAGGTCTTTCCTGAACCTGTCGGCCCTATCATCAGCATATTTGACTTCTCTATCTCGATATCGTCCATCGTACCGGTTGCCACTCTTTTATAATGGTTATAAACTGCAACAGACATTGCCTTTTTCGCATGCTCCTGCCCCACAACATACTCATCCAGGCTTGCCTTGATCTTATGGGGCGCCGGAAGATTTTTAATATCCACCAAAGGCTTTCTCTCTTCCCCTTCTTTTTTCTTCTTAATCTTCTGCCTTTTCGGAACCTGCTGCTCCATATCCGCCATATTGAAAATCTGTACGCCCGGCATATTCATAAGCTGGCTGTAATCAATCTGTCCGTTAGTCATTGCGTCAAAGCTTTTCTGCATACAGTCCTTACATACACAGATGTTGTTGGGCAGTTCAATCATCTTACCTGCTGTTCTCTCTGGTCTGCGGCATACGAAACAGACCTTTTCATATTCATCCTCTTTTTTTGTATCCTCTACCTCTCCTGTTTCTGCCTTCTTTCTCTCTGTCTCCGGAGTTTCTTCTCTGTAATCCTGTTCAGACATCCTTTTCCCTTCCTTCTATCTGCCTTCTTCTATCATATTTAATAACTGTTCTTCTGATATGATCGGAACTCCCAGTTCATTCGCTTTTTTATTTTTGGATGATGCAGATGTTACATCGTTATTAATCAGATAATTTGTTTTTGAAGTAACAGAGCCTGTCACCTTTCCGCCCAGTTCTTCAATTCGTTCCTTCACCTCACTGCGGTTTGCAAAATGCTTCACGCTTCCGGTAATTACAAAATTAACACCTGAAAATATCTGTTTGGCTTCGCTTTTTTCCTTTAATATTTCCAGCTCAGGAAGCAGCCTTTTAAGTCTCTCTACATGCCCGCCGTCAGCAAAATAGTCTGCAAATGCTTTTGCAAGCACATCTCCTACGCCCGGAATCTCATCCAGCTCCTCCTCGGAGGCTTCTATCATCCTCTGTATATCATAGTCAAATTGTCTGCAGATTACTTTTGCATTTGCCAGCCCGATACCGGGAATACCAAGACCATAGAGAACTTTTGGAAGTGCTGTAACACGCGCTTTATCAATACTTGCAATAAGATTGCGGTAAGATTTTTCACCGAATCCTTCAAGGGAAATAATCTCATTCTCATATTGTTCAAGATGGAAAATGTCTGCAAACTCCCGGATACAGCCTCTGGCAATGAGCTTTTCCAAAGTAGCCTCCGACAGCCCTTCAATGTTAAGAGCATCTCTGCTTACAAAGAGAGAAAATGCTTTCACATGCTTCGCCTGACAGTCAGGATTCGTGCAGTACAATGCTTTTGCATTACTTACCTTTCTGATCTCTGTAGGGCCTGCGCATACCGGACAGGACGACGGAATATCCTTCACCCCGCTTCTGGTCAGGTTCTTTGCAATCTGAGGAATAATCATATTCGCCTTATACACTTCTATCTTATCCCCTACGCCAAGGGCAAGCTCCTCCATAATACTGATATTATGGACGCTGGCACGGCTTACCGTAGTCCCCTCCAGCTCCACCGGAGCAAAAATGGCAACAGGATTAATAAGTCCCGTTCTTGACGGGCTCCACTCAATCTCAAGCAGCTGTGTTTCCCGGAGCTCATCCGCCCATTTAAATGCATAGGAATCTCTTGGAAACTTAGATGTCTGCCCCAGAGATTCACCATATGCTATATCATCATATATTAGCACAAGTCCATCCGATGGGAAATCATTTTCCGCAATTTTTTCTGAAAATTTCATAACTTCCGCCTCTATCGTGTCCTTTGTCACAGCATGATACTCTACGGTTTCAAAGCCCTGCTGGGAAAGCCATTCCATCTGATTCATTCTGGAATTATGAAAGTCCACATCTTCTGCCTGAACAAGAGAAAATGCATAGAATCTGACATTCCTCTTTGCAGTAATTTCATTATTCAGCTGCCTTACGGAACCACTGCAGAGATTTCTTGGATTTTTGTATTTTGCCTCTGCTTCCTGAATCTCCCCATTGATTTTTTCAAAATCACTGTATCCGATGACAGCCTCGCCCCGCAGAATCAATTCTCCTTTATACTGAATCCTAAGGGGAATATTCTTAAAGACTTTTGCATTATTCGTAATTACCTCGCCCACCTCACCGTTACCGCGGGTTACTGCCTTATAAAGCTCTCCGCCACGATACGTAAGGACAATGGTCAGACCATCCAGCTTCCATGAGAGCATGGCCCGCTGCTCTCCCAAAAAGCTCTTAAGCTCTTCCACGTCCTTTGTTTTATCCAGAGAAAGCATAGGGCGCTCATGGCGCTCCTTTGGCAGCTCGCTCAACACCTCATATCCCACATGAACTGTCGGACTGTCGGAAAGAGTGATTCCCAGCTTTTGTTCCAGCTTAAGAAGCTCGTCATAGAGTCTGTCATATTCAAAATTACTCATAATCTCTTCCGCATCCTGATAGTAAGCACGCCCTGCATGATTAAGCAGTTCCACTAGTTCATGCATTCTTTGTTTCTGCACGTTCATATAACTCCTTTAACTCCTGTTCGTCAAGTTTTCGGTATTCTCCAGGCTTCAATGCTCCAAGCTCTATATTCATAATCCGCACCCGCACAAGTCTTGTTACCTTATAGCCAAACACATCGCACATACGGCGTATCTGCCGGTTCAGCCCCTGGGTGAGCGTAATAGAAAATGTATATTTCCCTATTTTTTTAATCTCACAGGGCCGTGTAATCTCATCAAGGCCTTTCTCCTTATCTTTAATACGTACGCCTGAGGACATCTCTTCTAAAAAACGCTCCGTAATCTCCTTATTTACTGTCACTTTATACTCTTTCTCATGTGCATACCGCGCCCGCATCATGCGGTTGATCAAATCACCGTCATTGGTCATGATAAGAAGGCCTTCTGAATCCTTGTCAAGCCTTCCTGCATAGGTAATACGCACCGGATATTTTAAAAATCGGATAATATTATTCTTCATGCGCATATCTTCCGTACACACAATACCGGCCGGCTTATTCACCGCAAGCACTACCCGTTCCCGCCGGCTTCCGATAATCTTTTTCCCAACACGCACTATCTGTCCGTCCTCCACCTGCGCGCCCGGATCGGCTCTTTTTCCGTCCACAGTCACCTTCCCGCTCATAATCAGACGGTCTGCTTCTCTTCTGGAACAAATTCCTGCCCCGCTTAAATATTTATTCAGCCTTATCATCTGCAAACACTCCGCTGATACTGTTGTCTTCCATAAAAGTATTTCCGTTATATAAGAATAATACACTTGTAATCTTGTTCTCTTTCATCACCTTATCAATATCTCCATAATAATATCTTGGATCTATCACCACGATTTCCCGATAGTAGGGCGTAAGAAAGGGAATCAGACAATTTGCATAGGAATCCTTTACAATGAGCAGCCGTTCTGTTGAATCTGCCGTTGTCCGGATATCCATAATAGAAAAATTTCCTCCGAAAAATACTGCATATTTATCTTTCCCCTTTAATTTTGAGCTGTCATACAATGTTGCAGTTTTTCGCTGCTCGTCCACATAATTTACTACAAGCTGTATATCCTCCTCTGGATTTTTCGCGCTGTAAATATATATAGGCTCCCGGTAACCGCCTCCATAACCGCTTGTTGCCGACAGGGTTCCGTTAAAATCCCCTGTCACAGCATAGGGAATAAGCTCCGGCGCCTTTGCCGTGTCAAGCCCCATGCTCTTTGCAAGCTCCTGATACGCATAGTAGGCTCCCAGCGTTGTCCAGTGGTGATCCGTATGATAATAAATATATTTGTCCGTATGGGCTTTCAAAGCCTTCTGGGCATCCACCCATGTATAATCTTTGCCTAATGCCTTTTTTATTTCCCTGAACTGTTCCGGCTGGCTCTCTGTCACTGCAAGGGCGGGAAGCATATCGGACAGCACATTTGCCGCATTAGGCGCCAGCAGCATATAGAAGGGCACCTCCGGATACTCTTTTCTGAACGCCTTCATGGCCTCCAGGTTTTCGGCAAACTGTTCCTCGTCCGGTTTAGCGATATTCTCCAGGAGATAGCTTTTCTTCCCATTAAAAACACCGTTAGATTCCCGCTTTCCCATCAATAATTCAATATTCGTTTTTATAATCACCCAGAAATCTCTTCCGGCAAATTGGTCCGATTTATAAGATTCATACTGATCCATAAAACGACCGCTTTCTATCCCTGAAATCGTAATCTCCGGCTTTTGTTCCAGCACCCGATTCTCTTTTTCAGAAAACTCCTTATCCTTTGTAATCATATTTATAAGGCAGGTGGCTGCAATCATTCCAATAAACAGAAACGCCGCCGCCCGTTTACTCTGCGGATGTCTTTTTTTCCTTTTTCTTCTGCCTTCCTTTCTCTGCACCATATCAACACTCCTAAAACCTAAAATACAGGAACGGATTATATGATTCCGTCACAAGATAAGCAACACACAGGAAAAACAGCGCTGCATATACAACACAGTTCACAGCCGTGTTTGTTCGTTTTCCGCCATAAATCATCTTTTCATATACATTATGCACCACAGGCGTGGAACCTAAAATAAGTATAATCCACATCCACCCGTTCACAGCAAGTATATATAAACCCTGTTTATCGACAATTCCGTGTCCTCCGATACCAAACATAAGCCCCAAATAATTTACTGCTCTGCCAAATGTCGGACTGAAGAAAAACACCCAGCCTGTCATCACAAGCACAATACAGTAAATATGGCATATAACTGCCGGTAATTTATCCAGCGCTTCTGCCAATATATATTTTTCAATGAGAAGCAGTATCCCATAATACAGTCCCCACATAACAAAATTCCACGCCGCGCCGTGCCACAGGCCGGTAAGCATCCATACTACCATAATGTTCCGGACATGCTTCCCCTTGCTGACTCTGTTGCCGCCAAGGGGTATATAAACATAATCACGGAACCATGTGCTTAATGAGATATGCCATCTGCGCCAGAATTCTGTAATGCTTTTTGCCACGTAAGGATAAAAAAAGTTCCGTTTAAATTCAAACCCAAACATTTTCCCCAATCCGATAGCCATATCTGAATATCCGCTGAAATCGAAATATATCTGAAAGGTATATGCCGCGCAGCCAAGCCATGCTGTCAGAACAGACACATCCGCGGACTCCATGATAAAAATTTTGTCAAATACCATACCGATTGCATTTGCCAGAAGAATTTTTTTCGAGAGCCCCCTGATAAAAAATAGTGTCCCTTCTCCAAAATTTTCAATTGTTTCCTTTCTCACATGAAGCTGTCTGTCAATATCGGCGTATTGTACGATGGGTCCGGCAATAAGCTGCGGAAACATCGTTACATAAACCGCAAAATCCAGCACACTTTTCTGTACCTTTACTTCCCCTCTGTAAACGTCAATAATATAAGACAGAATCTGAAAGGTATAAAATGAAATTCCAATGGGAAGCGGCAGCTCCCTGTATGGAATATCCACCGGAAGTACTGCATTCATACTGCCCAGAATAAACCCTTCATATTTAAAAAAGCCCAGAATGCATAAATTAACCGCAACATTAAACAAAAGGCTTTTCCTGGCTTTTTCTTTATCCTTCAGATTTCTTGCTATATCAAGTCCGCTGATATAATTAAACAAAATTGAAAATATCATAAGGAAGATATAAACCGGTTCCCCCCAAGCATAAAAAATCAGGCTTCCAATAAGTACTACAATATTTTTAAACGGTCTGGGAGACAGATAGTACAATATTAAAATAACCGGCAAAAATGTAAATAAAAATACAACACTGCTAAATAGCATCTCTTTTGTTTCCTTACTATAAACTTTTCTTAAATGCAGCGTATGCCTTGTCGGCATCCTTTCCTACAGCCATAAATACATAGCTTCCCCGTTCCTCCAGAACCGCTGATTTCAGCAGCTTTGTCTGCTCGGCACCGTATCCTTCGAAGCTCTCCGTCTGTGTATCCAGACGTTTTTCTGCCGCTTCCTTCACAGCCTCTGCCTGACTCCCGCCTTTTACCCTCACGATAAGAAGCTCGTCTACGCCCATTACATCTTTTGGAAGAAAAAGTATGACTTCTTCATAATCGTTGGCATTAAGCCCATAATAACGCTTAAAGTCCTGTGCATCGGCTTCCTGCATCCCTTCTGTGTCTGCTGCTGACAGAACATTGCCCTTCACTGTCTCCGCAGGCGCATCCCCGCCTTGTGCTGCCAGGAGAACTGCTATATATACAATGATTACCAGAAGCATCCCGTATTTTAAAATATTAATAATATCAATCCTGGTTCTTTTCATTACAGCTCTGCCGCCTCCGCCATCTGGTTCAGCCATTCGGGATAATAGACAGATGTCATATGTATTCCGTCAACCTCATAATATTCCTCCTGCACAAGCTCTGTGTTATCAATAAAGGTTATCTTCTCCTTTTCACACATTTTAGCAAGCTGTTCATTATATTCCGGTATATTTGCATACCGTTCATCGTTCCCAATCGCCGCCGGACTTGCGGGAAGTACACTATTTGCATATATCTCTGCATCCGGAAGTCCCTTCTTTAATTTATCAACAACCTCCTTGTATGCCTGGACAAATACTTTTGCATCTCCTCTGGCGGCCACCACATCATTCATGCCAAGGGCAATAAACACCTTCTGCGGATTTGCCGCTATGATCTGGTTTATCATATCAGTAAGTCCCGTTTCATCAGGAGCAACCACCCCGACACCTTTCTCAGCGTTCACAAGGGCTGCGCTTAAATGCTCGTATCCGTAGAGCCCCTGGCTGATAGAATCCCCCAGTATCATACTGTTTGCAAACTTTTCATCATTTGTCCTGCTAAGCCACTCCTCTGAGGAATACTGTTCTTCTTTTTCAAGTTCCTGTATCTTTGCATCAATTTCCTGAACATCCGCCTGGGCCAATTCTTCCAGTTTCTTCTCTCCCTCGGAAGCATCTACCCGCAAATTTGTCATCCGTACAGCCACAACTGCCGCTCCGGTTATAAACAGCACGGCCGCCGCTATAACGGCCATTCGCAGAACACGGTCTTCTTCTCCGAAATAGTTCTTGTTTTTCATACTATTTATCTCCTGTCACATATACTGTCAGCCTCAAAAGCCGGTAAGCATATTAGTTTATTATACTATTTTCTATAATAAAAGTCAAAAAATATATTGGTCACAGCCTTTGCAGTTTCGGTAATTTCCTGCTATACTAAAAAAGATTACTGTTATGAAAAGGAGATTATATGACTGTATTAGATCTGAATGCAAAGGCATGCATGTCACATCTGCTTCTTAAGCCCACCTTCCATCAATATTCTTTTATTGAAGGGGAGGTTACAACATTTAACAAATTTCATATTGACGGACGTATACATAAGGATTTTTTTGACGAAAAGCCTGACCGGGAATATTCTTCCTGGAAAGAGGTACAGGAATACTTTCTTACTGTGATCCGCGGAAAACGCACGCCTCTTGATTTTAAGCTTATCCTGTCTCTTTCCCCTGCGTGCTTTGCTGATTTCGTTTCCTCCTGCAGTCTTTCGTTCCGGCCGGAGGAAATACAAGGACTCTACCTGAATTTCCGCTACGAAGCTGAACAGCTTAAATGTATTACCGGAACTTCTATGCATACGTTTACGATGGATAAGACTCTGGAACATGAATGGGACAGACATGCCGGAGAGCTCCTGAAAGGGATATCCATCCTCTCCTAAAAAAAGCCATGCGCCCCCTCAGAGCGCATAGCCTTTTTCCTTATTTCGTCAGCATCATCATGATCTCATTGCTTCTCTGCACAAATGCAGTCATATCTTCCGGATTTAACGGCCTGTGGGCCAGCATTGCAAGATCGAACAGCTGCTTGCAGATCATGGAAACATTTTCATTTTCTTTATTTTCTACGACAAATTTTACAAGTGGATGATTTGCATTAAGAACCAGCGTGCTCTCCCCGCCCATGTTCATATCGTTCATGCCATACATCTTCATCATTTCCTGCATACGGCGGCTCTGCTCGGATAAGGTGATTATGGAAGCCACCTTATCATCCTTTAGCTTTTCAATCTTTACATCCAGCTTATCGTTTCCAAGTTCCTTTCGGAAGATTTCAATCAGGCTGTCGGAGACTGTCTTAAATGCCTCCTTATCTTCTTCCTTTACCTCCTCCTTTGCAGTATCTGTCACATCAGCGTCAATTCTCTGGAACCGGATCGTTGGATTACGCTGTTCCAGCTGCGTGATAAATGGAGAATCAATATTATGGCTTAAAATAACCGCATCCTGTCCCTGATTGCGGAACATGTTAATATATTGGCTCTGCTGAATCTCGTCTGTCACATAGTAGATGGTAGTCTTAATCTCTTCTACTTTGTTTTCATCTTCATTTTCTTCCTTCTTATCGTTTGCCTCTACGACCTCACCGCCGTTTTCCTCAATGCAGTCCTTAAGAGTCAGATACTTCCCGTCAATATTTTTGAACAGAACCGCATCCTTCATCTTATCGCAGAATTTTTCATCCTTTAAGCAGCCGAACTTAATAAACGGACTGATGTTATCCCAGTATTTCTCATAGTCCTCCCTCTTTGTCTTGCACATTCCGGAAAGCTTATCCGCAACCTTTTTGGAAATGTAATCGGCAATCTTATTTACAAACCCATCGTTCTGCAGCGCGCTTCTTGATACGTTAAGGGGCAGATCCGGACAATCGATAACGCCCTTTAACACCATAAGGAACTCCGGAATAACTTCCTTAATGTTATCCGCGATAAATACCTGATTGTTATAAAGCTTAATAGTTCCCTCTATGGAATCATACTCTGTATTGATTCTCGGAAAATACAGGATACCTTTTAAGTTAAATGGATAATCCATATTCAAATGAATCCAGAACAGCGGCTCCTTGTAGTCTAAAAATACCTTACGGTAAAATTCCTGATAATCCTCATCGGAACATTCATTTGGGTGCTTTGTCCAAAGCGGCGCCGTATCGCTCAAGGAAACCGGGCGTTTCTCTATCTTTACCTTTTCCTTTGCAGGCTCCACCTCTACGATTTCCTTCTCACCGTTTTCATTTTCCTTCTCTTCTGTCTTAGCCTCTTCGTGAATATGCTCCACAACAACGTCGTCTTCCTTTAAATCCGCCTCGTCGATAGTCTCATATTCTGTCTCTGCATTTGCCTTGGAAAGATAAATCGGAACCGGCATGAAGGAACAGTATTTCTCTATAACCTCTCTCACACGGTATTCGTTAGCGAACTCAAGGCTGTCCTCATTAAGACATAAAGTAATCTCTGTTCCAACAGTCTCCTTATTGCCATCCTCCATCTCGTACTCTGTGCCGCCGTCGCTTACCCAGTGTACCGGATCCGCTCCTTCCTTATAAGAGAGCGTATCAATGTGAACTTCATCCGCCACCATAAATGCGGAATAAAATCCAAGTCCAAAATGGCCGATCATATCGTCCTCTGTGGTCTTGTCCTTATATTTCTCAAGAAATTCTGTCGCCCCGGAAAAAGCAATCTGTGTAATGTACTCCTCTACTTCCTCTGCGGTCATTCCAAGACCATTATCGGTAAATTTCAGAGTTTTCTCCTCCGGATTCACTTCGATCTGAATACATGGCTTATAATCATCCGGCATCTGGTACTCTCCCATTATATCCAGCTTCTTAAGCTTTGTAATGGCGTCGCATCCGTTTGATACCATCTCCCGCACAAAAATATCATGATCCGAATATACCCATTTCTTGATAATTGGGAATATGTTTTCACTGCTTATTGATAAGCTTCCTTTTTTTGCTGCCATCTTTTATCACTCCTATTTTTATTTTCTATATGAGACTGAGATACTCTCCTCTTTTGTCCTAAAGGATATGATAATACTCCGGTAATCAAAAGTCAACAGTAAATTAGCACTCTTTATCAAAGAGTGCTAACAATTTTCTTAAAAATATTAATTTTTTATAAATTTACTCAATACTCTTTAAAGACTCTACCATATCTATTCTCTTAAGCTTAAAATACATGACTCCATTAATCAGCATGGAAAACGCGACAGTAAGCGCCAGACTGTAAATGAAACTTGGCGGATTAATATTTCTTCCAAACATTGCAGAGTCCACTTCCACTGTTTCTATAATAAAAAGATGCAAAATCTTTCCAAGAACGACTCCCACAACCGCCCCCAAAAATGTAAGCAATATATTCTCCCTGTATACATACTGGGCCACCTCTCCATTATAAAAGCCCAGCACCTTAAGAGTCGCAAGCTCCCTTTTACGCTCTGCAATATTCACCGTATTCAAATTATATAATACAACAAAAGCCAGCATGCCGGCGGAAATAATAAGAACCACAATGACCAGATTAAGGCTCCTCAGCATATCGTCAAGCTGTTTCTCAATATCATGCGTATAGCTTACGCTTAAGGCGCCGTCAGTCTTCAAAACCTGCTTTCCTGTCTCTTCCATCTGCCTGGAGGTACAGTCATCCTTTACGGAGAAGAAAATACTGTTGTATTCCGGCTTTTCTCCATACACCTTTTCATAATATGCAGGCGTAAAATAAATATAGTGTCCCATATAATTTTCACAGATATGCTCGATACGGACCTTCTTATTTCCTTTCTCCTCATCCTTAATCTCCACAGTATCTCCTGCTTTTGCTCCTAAAAGCTTCGCCGTCTTTTCGCTTACGATTACCCCCTCGTCAGAAAGCCTGTACTGCTCCTTGCTTTTCCTGTCATGAAAATCAACATATTCCGGAATATCCTCTGCATTTTCAAATATGCATCTGTACGCTGCACGCTCCTTCTTTCCATTTAACAATGTGATATTCTGCATATTGGTGTTCATAAACCGGGTAACATTCTTTTCTTTCTCAAGAGTCTCTGCTATTTCTCTTCTCTGCTCCTGCGTAACATCAGACTCCAGATAGACGCTTCCGTCATAAAACTGAATCTCAGCATACTGAAGCTCTGCAATCTCATAGCAGGAATCTTTGAGTCCAAAGCCCACCAGCATCAGCGCCATACAGCCTCCAATCCCAAAAATTGTCATGAAAAACCGCTTCTTATAACGCATCAGGTTACGGATTGTAGACTTCCATGTAAAGTTCAGATGACGCCAGATAATTCCAATGCGCTCCATAAATACTCTGCGCCCGTTTTTTGGCGCCGGCGGACGCATAAGAACCGCCGGCTGAGCCGTAAGCTCTCGGTAGCAGGCCATAAAGGTTGCAAACATCGTACAGAAAACAGCCGCACCGGACGCCATCACCGCATAGCTCCACTGATAAGGGACCAGAATTGCCGGAAGATGCCGGTATAGGATTCCATAGGCGTACACAATGATGTAAGGCAGAATTTTCTCCCCAATCAGTACACCGATGACGCTTCCGCCAACCGTAGCAAGAAGAGCATAGCCCATATATTTAGAAACAATTGCGGCCTTGCTGTATCCAAGCGCCTTCATGGTTCCGATGGAGGTCCTTTGTTCCTCTACCATACGTGTCATACTGGTAAGACTGATTAATGCTGCCACAAGAAAGAACAGTACCGGAAACACCCTTCCAATCGCCCCAAGCCGCTCTGCATTTTCCCCAAAGCCGCTGTATTCGATCAGCGTGCTTCTGTCATAGACATACCACTTGGGAAGCTTTATATCTAAAAGCTCCTCCTCTGCTGCCTTTATCTCCTGTTCGGCATCCGCAATTTCTGCTTCCGCCTCCTTTTTTCCATCCTCATACTCTTTCTTTGCATCTGCAAGCTTCCCTTCATTTTCTGCAACCTCAGCCGCGCCGGTATTTAACTCTGCTTCCTTTTCATAAAGCTGTGACCAGCCGGAATTAATCTGAGCCTGTCCCGAATCCAGCTCGGCAGGCACGCCTGAAAGCTGGGCCTCTGCTGCGTTAAGCTCAGCTTCCGCTGCGTCAAGGCCGGCTTTCGTCTGCATAAGCTGGGCCTCTGCTGCGTTAAGTTCATTTTCTGCTGTGTCAAGCTGAGCTGCATTCTCTGCATACAGGCTTTCCTGTCCGTTCAGTTCATTTTTCATTTCCTGAAGCTTAGCCCTTAACCCTTCTAATTCTCCCAGCCACATATCATATCCTGGATCATCCGGGGGAAGGGGGGCAGCCTCCAAACCTGCAATCTGCTGTTCCATCTGGGATACCCCGTCCCACCCTTCATCTAACTGGCCGCGGAAGATAAGAAGTCCCTGCCTGCCTTCTTCTATCTTTGCCTCTGCCCCAGGCTTTTCCGCCTCAAACTGAGCCTTTCCGTTTTCATACTGAGCCTTTCCGTTTTCATACTGGGTTCTTCCATCTGCTAACTGCTGCAGTCCGGAAGCATATTGTTCTCTCGCGCTGTCAAGCTCTGCCTGCTTTGAAACAAGGGCTGCCTTTGCATTTTCAATCTGGGTTCTTCCATCTGCAATCTGCACCTTTGCATCCGCAAGCTTCTCCTCTGCATCTGCAATCTCCCGGGCTGCATCCGCAAGCTCCTGGTCTGCTTCTGCTTTTCCCTGGGCAAGCTCCTGTCTTGCCTTATCAAGCTCCTCATTTGCTTCGTCAATAATCTCCTGCCTTCGTGCCTCGGCCCTCTCCCCGGTAATATTCTCTATATTTTCAAGGACCTCTTCAATCCGCTCGTCATATTCGTCGGTAAAAGCCAGCAGTTCTTCCGCCCCCTCCACCTTAAAGTAAACCTCCGTATATACCTCTAAAGTAAAGGTTTCCTCCGGTACAAGAAGAAACCCGCTGACACTGCCGTCCCCCACTGCAGAGCTCCCTCTGCCATAAGAAAGATAGCAGGGGCTGTTTCCAAGACCCACAACCTCCAGGGTATCTGTCTTAAGTGTGTCTGATACCGGGTCGTCTGTTCCGGAATGGAGGACAATCTTATCCCCTATATGAAATTCAGCCTCGTCATCTGCCAGACATTCTCCCGCTTTTTCAGGGAATCTCCCTTTGCTTAATGCAGGCTGATTCATATGCTCCTGTATTGACATCACATGGAGCACCTGCTGCTCGTCCGCAGTATTGTAGAGGAAATCCGCGCTGTAAGCCCCCTCTGCAAGGGCAACGCCGTCTGCCTTCCCCATCGCCTGCACATCTTTTTCTGTAACACCATAGGTACTTAAGGCCTTTATATCCATCAGCCTGCTGCCGTCAAAATAGGAATCGCCGGAAAGCCGCATATCCGGCTCTGACGCGCGGATTCCCGAAAAAAACGCAACCCCCAGCGCGACAATAAAAAGAATCGACAGGAATCTTCCCGGACTCTTTTTTATTTCCATATAAAAGTCTTTTCTTGTTGGCTTTACTGTTTTTTTCATTTATCCTTCCTACCACTCTATCGTCTCAACGGAAACCGGATGGAGATTTTCCGTAATACCGGATACCCGTCCGTTTTTAATCTTAATAACCCGATCCGCCATAGGCGCTATGGCAGAATTATGTGTAATCAGGATCACTGTCATCCCCTTATTCCGACACGTATCCTGCAAAAGCTTAAGAATTGCCTTACCTGTATTATAATCAAGGGCTCCTGTAGGCTCATCGCATAGAAGAAGCTTCGGATTCTTCGCGAGGGCCCTTGCAATGGATACCCTCTGCTGCTCGCCGCCTGAAAGCTGGGCGGGAAAATTGTCCAGACGTTCTCCAAGCCCGACCTCCTCCATAACCTCCCTTGCATCCATTGGATCCTTACATATCTGAAGGGCAAGCTCAACATTTTCCAGGGCCGTAAGGTTGGGAATCAGATTATAAAACTGGAATACAAAGCCAATGTCATCCCTTCTGTAAGCAGTAAGCTGTTTCTGGGAATAACGGGCTATATTCCTGCCGTCCACCAGAACCTGTCCCTTTGTAGCTGTGTCCATGCCGCCAAGTATATTAAGAACCGTCGTCTTTCCAGCGCCGCTTGGCCCTACTACAACGGCAAATTCACCCTTTTTTATATCAAAGTCGATCCCGGCGGCCGCCATAATCTCCACCTCGCCCATTTTATATATCTTTTTTACATCCTTTAATGAGACAAAACTTTCCATATATTCCCTCCGTACTGTTCTGCAATACCCATTAAAAAACCAGAGGTCTTCCATATTGCTTTCGTGAACATTATATCATCTATAACCACAGAAGGAAAATGAATTTTCTATTAAACCCAGATGAAAATCACGGTTGACTTTATCCTCAATTTAGTAAATACTAATATCAGTATATTGTTTAGGAGGAACCGTGCTATGCCGCAGGTAAAATACGTTGATCGTAAAAACACAAACTGTAACAAATGGGATGCACAGACCGGAATGTTCGGCGAGGAGGGACTTCTGCCCTTATGGGTGGCCGACATGGACTTTCAGGCCCCGGACTGTGTCTTAAAGTCTTTAAGTGATTATGTATCCAAGGGAGTTTTTGGTTACTATAAGATTCCTGATTCCTATTATCATGCCTTTATAAACTGGGAGAAAGAACATCATTCCTATCAGGTCCGTAAAGAATGGCTCCGCTTCTCGCCGGGAGTTGTGGCTGGCTTTAACTGGATTACTCAGTTTATCACAAAGCCAGAGGACGCTGTCATTGTCCTGACTCCGGTATATTATCCTTTTCTTCATGCGGTTGAAAACAATCGACGACGCCTGATTACTTCCGATCTAATCAATACAGACGGGGTATATACCATTAATTTTCAGGATTTTGAACAGAAAATCATAGAAAACCATGTGTCTCTTTTCATCCTCTGCTCTCCCCATAATCCGGCCGGACGGGTCTGGAGCCGGGATGAGCTGAAAAGGCTGCTTGATATCTGCCGAAAACACAATGTATTTGTCATTTCCGATGAGATTCACCAGGATCTTACCTTTCAGGGACACACACATATTCCGTCCTTTACCGCAGGCGCTTATGACGATATGATGATTACCGTTACCGCGCCTTCCAAAACTTTTAACCTTGCAGGATGCCAGAATTCTGTCATTATCATTCCAGATGAAGCCCTTCGGAAAAAATGGGACGAATATATTACCGGAATCCGGGTTTTAAGCGGCAACGCTTTCGGATATGTGGCTGCAGAGGCCGCCTATACGGGCGGCCGCCAGTGGTTTGAGGAAGTGAAGGAAATCATTTACGGAAACTACCTGCTTGTAAAGGATACCTTTGCAATGGAGCTTCCTGAGGTTATTGTCTCACCCCTTGAAGGAACCTATCTTTGCTGGTTCAATATGAAGGCATATGTAAAACCGGAGGATATGAAAGAATTTATGCAGAAAAAATGCCGGCTGGCGCTGGACTACGGCGACTGGTTCGGGGGAGAGCGCTTCGCATCCTTTGCGAGAATGAATCTTGCAACCTCCAGGGAAAATGTGGAGAAGGCTGTTCATGCTATTGTCCGGGAATGTAAACAGAGCGTATAGATAAAAGGAACAGTCCGTATGCAGGCCGACCTGCACGGACTGTTCCTTTTGTGTAAAAATATTCATTCTCTGCTATTCTTTCCCGTTAAAACAATACGTACAAATTTTACAGGGTTCTATCCCGATGGACTCAAGCAGATCATCCAGTCTATGGAACCGAAGGGAGGTAAAGTTCTGCTGCTTTCTGATATCCTCTATCATCTGCGCATATTTACAGGAGCATGGATCTGCGTACTCGTCAAGCACCTCCTGAGGACAGTCCTCACCCTCCCTCTTCTTAATCATCTGTCTTGTGATCAGCTCCATCTCTGTTTTAGAGCGTGAAAAATTCAAATACCTGCATCCGTAAAGAAGAGGCGGACATGCCGGCCGGACATGTACCTCCTTTGCTCCGCTGTTATATAAAAATTCTGTGGTTTCCCGAAGCTGGGTGCCACGGACAATAGAATCATCTATGAGCAGAAGTTTTTTGTTTTCGATAAGGGCATGTACCGGTATCAGCTTCATGCGGGCAATCAGATTCCGTTGATTCTGGTTGGTGGGCATGAAGGAACGGGGCCAGGTAGGCGTATACTTTATAAACGGCCTTGCATATGGAATGCCGGACTCGTTGGCGTATCCAATTGCATGCGCAATACCGGAATCCGGCACGCCTGCCACAATATCAGGATTCACACTGTCCCCGTCCCGCTTTGCAAGCATGCTTCCGCATTTGTATCGCATCTCTTCTACATTCACGCCTTCATAGGAGGATGTAGGATATCCGTAATATACCCACAAAAAGGAGCATATCCGCATTTCCTTCCGGGGAGCGCTTAATGTCTCCACACCCTCCGGTGTGATAAACGTAATCTCAGAGGGCCCCAGCTCTCTGTAATCTGTATACCCCAGATTGATATATGCGTGACTTTCAAAGGATATACAATGGGCTCCTTCCTTTCTTCCTATTACAAGAGGAGTCCTTCCGTATCGGTCCCTGGCCGCATAAATACCGTCCTTTGTCAAAACCAAAAGGGTCATGGAGCCTTCTACAAGCTCCTGCACATACTTGATTCCTTCCAAAATAGAGTCCTTCTCGCAGATTAACGCCGCAATCAGCTCCGTAATATTAATCTGTCCGTTGGTCATCTCCTGAAAATGAGAACGGGCATTCTCATACAGCCTGTTCTGAAGCTCTTCGTAATTATTTACCTTGCCCACAGTTGTAATCGCAAAGCTTCCAAGCTTCGATCGAATCAAAAGAGGCTGGGGTTCAAAATCAGAAATACATCCGATTCCCAAATGACCCTCCATCTCTCCCACATCACGGTCAAATTTCGTACGGAACGGAGAATTCTCAATATTATGAATGGCGCGGTTAAAACCACCCTCGCCGTAAACCGCCATTCCGCCTCTTCTTGTTCCCAGATGTGAATGGTAATCTACTCCGTAAAATAACTCCAATACACAGTCTTCCTTTGATGCTACTCCAAAAAAGCCTCCCATGTGACTTCTCCTTTCTCTACAAGCATTATTGTTCTGGCTTATAACAGGCGGCAGATCCGCCTGTTATAATAGTTCCCTTAATTTCTTATGGACCATGCCGGGGTCCGCTTTCCCCTTCATGGCCTTCATAGTCTGTCCTACAAGGGATCCGAGCGCTTTCTCTTTCCCTCCTTTATAGTCTACTACAGCCCGTGGATTTTCGGCAATAACTTTTTGCAGTACTTTTAGAAGTTCTCCTTCGTCGCTTACGTTTCCCAGACCCTGTTCTTCTACGTATCTGCCCGGTTCTATGTCCTGTGTAAATATTTTTTCAAATACTGCTTTTGCCACGGAGCTGTTAATAATACCGCTTTCTGTAAGCTCTATAAGCTTTGCCAGGTGCTTTGGCGAAAAGGAAATCTCCTCCGGCTCCATACCATGTTCTTTTAAAAGACGCATCGTTTCAACCATAAGCCAGTTGGATACCTTCTTTGGTTTTTTGCAGATAGCGGAAGTCTCCTCGAAAATAGACGCCATATGCCTGGAGGACGTAATAATTTCCGCATCATACCGGGGAATATCAAACTCTTTTTCATATCTTTTCAGCTTTTCTTCTCTCATCTCCGGCTGTTTTCCCGCGATCCTCTCAAGCCATTCTCCGTCAATTACGACAGGCACAAGATCCGGATCCGGAAAATAGCGATAGTCTTTCGCATCCTCCTTCGAACGCATAGCCTGAGAATACTCCTTGTTATCATCCCACCGTCTTGTCTCCTGCACCACTTTTTTTCCTGCCTCCAACAGTTCAATCTGACGGGAACGCTCCCCTTCAATTGCTCTGGAAATAGCCTTAAAGGAATTCAGATTTTTCATTTCAGTTCTTGTCCCATACTCCTTGGTCCCCATTTCTCTCACGGACAGGTTCACGTCTGCTCTCATAGATCCTTCCTCAAGCCTGCAGTCTGAGGCCCCCAGATACTGAATAATCGTCCGAAGTTTTTCCAGATATGCGATCACCTCGTCAGAAGAACACATATCCGGCTCCGATACAATTTCCACAAGGGGTACGCCGCTCCGGTTATAGTCCACAAGAGAAGTATCATCCCATTCATCATGAATCAGCTTCCCCGCGTCCTCCTCCATATGCATCTCACGAATACGGATTTTTTTCTTCACGCCGCCTGTATCGATTTCCACATAACCGTTTTTTGCTATAGGCAGATAAAGCTGAGAAATCTGATAGTTCTGGGGATTATCCGGATAGAAATAATTCTTCCTGTCAAACCTACACACCCTTGTAATCTCACAGTTCGCTGCAAGTCCGATTGCCGCCGCATACTCCACAACCTGTTTATTAAGGACTGGAAGAGCTCCGGGCATTCCGGTACATACCGGACAGGTATGCGTATTGGGCGCGCCGCCGAACTCCGTACTGCAGGAACAGAAAATCTTTGTTTTTGTCGCAAGCTCCACATGCACCTCCAGCCCGATTACTGTCTCATACTGCTTTGCCATTCCTACTCTCCTCCTCCCGCTCCTTTTTCACAAACTTTGGTCTTTCATATGTCCTTGTCTGCTCATATGCATAAGCTGCGCGGAACAGCTTTGCTTCGTCAAAACAGCTTCCAATCATCTGCATTCCTACAGGAAGCCCTTTGGAATCCGTCCCCACCGGAATACTAATTCCCGGAAGTCCGGCCAGGTTCACAGAAACAGTATAAATATCACCAAGATACATTTTCAGCGGATCGCTTAGGCTTGCACCAAGCTTCGGCGCTGTTGTGGGCGCCGCCGGAGCAAGGATAACATCGTATTTTTCAAACGCTTTATCAAATGCCTTCTTAATCAGCGCCTTTGTCTTAAGGGCTTTCAGATAATATGCATCGTAGTAACCGGAGCTTAAGACAAAAGCGCCGAGCATAATTCTCCGCTTCACCTCCGCCCCAAAGCCCTCGCTCCTGCTCTTCTTGTACATATTGTGAAGCCCTTCATATTCCTGTGTACGGTAACCGTATTTTACTCCGTCAAAGCGGGACAGGTTCGAGCTGGCTTCTGCAGAAGCGATAACATAATATGCCGGAATCGCATACTTAACAAGACTCAAATCAAATGATTCTACAATAGCCCCCTTCTCCTCCAGTACCTCCGCTGCCTGCAGAATATGTGCTTTTACCTCCCTATCCAGACCCTCTGTGAAATAATCCTGGGGAATCCCGATTTTCATTCCTTTTACATCATCTACAAGGGCGCCTGTAAAATCACAGGCTCCTCTGTGCATAGAGGTACTGTCCTTCGAATCATGAGAGGCGATTGCCTCAAGAATCACCGCGCAGTCTGTCACATCCCTTGCTACAGGTCCAATTTGGTCAAGGGAGGATCCATATGCAACCAGACCGTAACGGGACACTGTTCCATAGGTGGGCTTAATCCCCACCACGCCGCAGTAGGCGCTTGGCTGTCTGATGGATCCGCCGGTATCCGTTCCAAGTGCAAACGCACATTCTTCCGCCGCCACTGCCGCGCAGGAACCGCCTGAGGATCCTCCTGGAGCATGTTCCAAATTCCATGGGTTTCTTGTCACTCCAAAATAGGAGGTTTCTGTGGTACTTCCCATTGCAAATTCGTCCATATTTGTTTTTCCGATGACTACAGCGCCGGCAGCTTCAAGAATCCTTACTGCCTCTGCTGTAAAGGAGGGTTTGAAATTCTTAAGCATCCTGGAACCGCAGGTAGTAACCATATCCTCCGTGCAAAGATTGTCCTTCACTGCCACAGGGACGCCTGCAAGAGGACCGTTTAGCTGCCCTTTCTCTATTTTTTTCTGAACTTCCCCGGCCCTTTTTACAGCGCCTTCCCGGTCAACGCTCACAAAGCTGCGGACGTCTGCCTCAAGCCTGTCGATCTGTGCGAGATAAGCTTTTACAGCCTCCACAGCCGACAGCTCCCTGCCCCTTATCTTTTTTCCCAGCTCTACCGCTGTCATACTCGTAATATCCATTTCCGGCCTCCTCCTATCCAATGGTTTTAGGTACCTTAAAGCTGTCGTTCTTCCTAAGAGGTGCGTTAGCCAGTGTGCCGGCACTTCCGTCTCCGTTTGTGACAATGTCCTCCCGGAATACATTTTCTACAGGAAACACATGGGACATAGGCTCTACCCCTTCTGTGTCCAATTCATTTAAGGTATCGATATAGTCCAGCATTTTCTCCATGTCGGCTTTTGCATCCTGCTTTTCCTGCTCCGTTAATTCAAGCTTTGCAAGAATACTGACATATTCAATTGTTTCATCTGATATTTTACTTCCCATTATTCGTCCTCTTCTTCTAAATAATAAATATAGTACCCTAAATAATTCACAGAGCTGATTACCTCGCTGGGCGTAAGTGTAAGCTCAATGGCGTCGCCTTCTTCAAAACTGATCTGTGCATTTTCCGGGATGACAAGATTCCTGTATCCGCTTTTTCCGTCAGCAGACAGATACATGAATCTGCTTTCACAACTATCGCCCTCCCTGTCATATACAATCAGCGTAACTCCTCCGATTCCTTTCACAACTTCCAGATCATATACGCCAGCTTCAAAGTCCTCTCCGGCCTTCCATGTCCTTCTGCTTGAAATATGCACTGGTTCTGTCAGCGGATTGGCTGCCCCATGCATGTCTGCAATCTGTGCATTTTCTGTAGACAGCGTGACTGTATTATTATCCTCTGTATCAATTGTCACATATGCTCCGTCATACAGCCTTAAATCATCCAGATAATTCTCTTCTTCCTTACCTGCATATTCATATAGATAAATTATATTCTGGTAATCGCTTACATGCACCGTGTCAAAATCGTCCTGTACTTCTGCCGTATACTTCCCCTCCGGTATATGAACCCCTACGATATATTCTCCCGGTTCCAGCACATACTCTGCCGTCTCTCCCTCTTCACAAAGCTCCTTCTCCACATCCTCATAAGGATCCCTTGGTTCAGATTGATAAGTGTCTCCAGATATTCCTGTTTCTATCCTATATACAATATCCAAGAAAACATCTCTCAATACATTTACTCCCAAAATAAGGAGCAGAACGGCAAAAAGGATAACCATACCCTTTGTCCGGCGTTTTTTCCGTCCTCCGAAACTGTATTGTCTGTTAGAACTGCTTCGGTTTATTTTATAGCTTTTGTCTGATTTACGATTATCAAGACCACACTCTGTACAAATATAGTTCTTATCTAGATTTCCTCCGCATAATGAACATTTTTTTCCCGACATACATAAACCTCTCTCTTCCTATATTTTCTTACGGCTCCAGTCTGTTCAAATCCCTCGGAAACAGCGTTGTTTCCCTGATATTATCCTCGCCGGCAAGCTGCATTGTGAGGCGCTCAAGGCCAATACCAAGCCCCCCGTGAGGCGGCATGCCATATTTGAAGGCGTTAAGATACTGTTCCATGCCGTCCGTCTCCATACCTCTTGATGCAATCTTCTCCATGAGCATCTGATAATCATGGATCCTCTGTCCGCCGGTTGTAATCTCCATCCCCCGGAACAGAAGATCAAAACTTAAGGTATATCTTGTATCCTCTGGATCATCCATCGCATAAAACGGACGCTTCTTTGACGGGTAATGAGTGACAAATATAAAGTCGCTGTCCCATTCTTCCTTTGCATAGCGGCTTATAAGCTGCTCTTCCTCCGGCTCCAGATCAAAAGGATTCCTCATCCTATGCCCGTATTTTTCAGATATCCTTTCTTTCATCTCACGAAATGGCGCCGCCGGAATCTGATCTGCCTTTGGAAGTGTAATATCAAGAATCTGAAGCTCACTTTTATATTTCCTCTCCAAAAGCCCCACTGCATACTGAAGATAGCCTGTCTCCATTGCCATGATATCCTCAAAGCTGTCAATATATCCCATCTCAAGGTCAAGGCTTGTGTATTCATTCAGGTGGCGCTTCGTATTATGTTTTTCTGCGCGGAATACCGGAGCTGTCTCAAATACCCGGTCAAATACCCCTACCATTATCTGCTTGTAAAACTGGGGGCTCTGGGCCAGCACTGCCGGACGGTGGAAATATGCAAGCTTAAATATATTCGCTCCTCCTTCCGCCCCTTTCGCCCCTATCTTCGGAGTGTGAATCTCCGTAAATCCCTCTCCATACAGGAAATCACGGAACGCTCTGGTGAGTCCCTCCTGTATCCGGAATTTTGCCCGCTCTCTGATATTCCGAAGCGTAACAGAACGATAGTTAAGCTTTGCCTCCAAGGAAGTATTCAGCTTCCATTTGGAAACAGGAAGGGGCATTCCCTCCTCCCTCGGCATACTTAAAATCCTGACCTCTTTCATCTGAATTTCCATATGACCGGGCGCCTTTTCATTTTCCATAAGAGTTCCTTCTACCTCAATCGCCGCCCCTTCCTTTATATCTTTCAATTTGATATTTGTGTTTCCTCTTTCATATACGCATTGAAGCAGTCCCTCCCGCTTGCGAAGGATCACAAATGCCACTGTTCCCATATCGCGGATTGTATGAACAGCGCCGTTTATCTTCACCCGCTGTCCTTCCTTCGCTTTTTCAGATAAGCCGCCGATTTCCAAAGTCTCTTTTTCTTTTACACCTGTTAAGAATTCCATACTCCTGCGCCTCCTTGTAATTAAATTAGATTTTCCCTTCGTAGACAAAGGGCTTCTTCTGATATAAAAAATCCCGGAATACAACTATTGTATTCCGGGACGGATATATCTTTCCAAATTAAAATCCGCGGTACCACCCGCCTTGAACTCGCCTTTGAATTCATCTCTTACACTTAACGCGTGCCCACGTACCGGCCTACTTAAGTTCAACCGGCAAGCTCCAGAGTGTTCCCTATTGTTCTTATTCCTCAAGCGGCGCTCTCAGTCGGTGACGCCTCATTCCTGTCAAGTTCCAAAGAACAGAGTCTCCTTCATTGCTTTATCATTCCAAACTATTTACTTATGTTAGCACAGATAAAATAAAAAAGCAAGAAAAAATTTTCCTGGTTACTTGGAATTGTTATATTTCAAAAGTTTCAAGGTCATACGGCACATACAGACGGCCGGAATAAAACGCTTTCCCTTCCTCTGTATACAGCTCCTTACGGTTTTTCAGATTTTTCTCCTCCGTATGATATAAGATCAAATTGGGAATCATAAGCTTCTCAGCCGTCTGACATGCTTCCCGCACGGTACTGTGATGCTTCTCATAGGGCTTAAACTCATCTGCTTCCCTATAAAGGCAGAACGCCTCATGCATCAGCCAACCGCTTCCCTTGACAAATTCATAGTCCTTTTCATTATAAGGTTCGTCTCCTACACACGTAAATTTAGTTTTTCCCGTTTCTATGGTAAATCCATACTGCTCCGCCTTCGTAGAATAAATATTAAAAAACGTCACCTGTTTCCCAAGTATTTCCGCGCTGTCTCCGTGCCTAACAGGAATAAACCGAATCCTCTCTCCCATATGCTTACATATTTTCTTTTGTATCGTAAGCTCTGCAATTGTCCGAATGGTCTCCACAAGCCTTTTATGGCAGTATATCCGAAGGATGCCGCCGTATTTTCCCTGATTCATTCTGGTCCCGATTACCCGAATCAGCCATATGATTCCAAGCAGATGGTCAATATGTTCATGGGTAATAAAAATGTCATGAATATTCTCTATATCAATCTCTGCATCTTTTAAAACCTTCAGTATCCGGTTGCCTCCTCCGGTATCCACAAGAAAATGTTTTCCTCTCTCCGACAAAGCAAAGCAGGTGTTATAGCATTCTGACACCATGGCGTTTCCCGTCCCAAGTATCGTTAATTTCATCCCATCCTCTCCTTACACAGCATTTCCATCTTATCATGTACAAATGCCATATCTCTTTCATCTGTCATGGTTACTATGGTATCGCCCGCAAAAAGCCTTGTCCTGCCTCTTGGGATAATTTCCTCAGAGCCTCTTTGAACCGCAACCAGCAGACAGTTATCCGGCCATGGAACCACGCTGACAACAACATCTGCAAGCTCTGACCCCTCCTGGATCGTAAAATTCGAAAGTACCTTTTGTCCCCGCTCTTCCTCCGGCCGTTTCCCCTGCTTTAAAAGAAGGCGTTCCAGCAGGCTCTCATATATAGGTTTGGATTTAAGAAGCGTGGCCGCTACATAGGCTACAATCGAGACTATGGAAAGGGACAGCATCTGGCTGATAGAGCCTGTCATTTCAAATATCAGGATGATCCCTGTAAGGGGCGCCCGCACAATCGCGGAAAAATATCCCGCCATTGCAAGGACAACAAAATTATTAATATAAATCATATCAAGCCCGAAATTCTGTACTGCTATCGTAGCAAAGGCGCCTCCAATAAATCCTCCCAGGACAAGAAGCGGAAAAAATATGCCTCCCGGCGCTCCTGATCCAAAGCTTATTGCTGAAAAAAGAAATCTTCCCGCCAATATAAAGAGCACTGTCCGAAGCATCACATCCTCAGCAGTCAGATATTCAAGCAGCGCATGTCCGCTCCCTAAAAGCTCCGGCGCCGTAAATCCAAGAACCCCGGCACATAGAAAGGGAACCATAAGCTTTGTGGTCGTATTTAAAAAAGAGGCTTTGTTATACAACTCCTGGGCCTTTAATGTAAACCAGTTGTAAAACGCACCCATTACGCCAAGCACAATTCCAAGACCAACAATCATACCATAATACTCCGGCGGGAGCACCTTTACAATTTCAAACTGAAATACAGACTCTGTTCCGATTACAGTTGACGAGATAAAATCAGCTGTGAGGGACGCCGTCATAACTGATACAAGCACTGACACAGAAAAATTCTTATGTACCTCCTCAATGGAAAACATAACTCCGGCAAGAGGTGCATGAAATGCTGCGGAAAGTCCGGCGCTTGCCCCGCAGGTTAACAAAAACTTTTCCTCTGTCTTTCCTCTCTCCAGACCATTTGACACACTCTTTCCAACCATGGCCCCAAGCTGGATGGAGGGTCCCTCCCTTCCAAGAGCCAGACCAACTAAAAGACATAAAAAACCGCCCAAGAATTTTGCCGGAATCACACGCCACCATTTTTGCTCAAGCCTTCCTGTCATTTCGCCTTCCAGCTGCGGAATGCCGCTTCCTGAAATCATAGGCTCAAATTTTAACAGCCTGGATACAATCCAGGCAAGAAGAACAAGAACAGCAAACCACGCGGCCATACGAACCGGGCTTTCTCCAGCAGACGCCAGTAATTTATTCCGCCACTCCTCCGCGTTTCCTAACAGCATCCGGTACAGCAGTACTACCAGCCCTGCAATCCCGCCCACTATAAGTCCTTCTCCAATTAAAATAATCTGAAATCTCTCTGCACGTCTTATCGTGCCGGCCGTATCGCCTTTCACTCCTCTTCCTCCTATGAAGATGTAGGTATGTACTGTCTAATCGCTCCTGCTACATTGCTGATTGGCATTGTCTGGAGCCACACGTGCCCCGGTCCGGTAATAACTGTATTAAAAATACCTTCGCCTCCAAAAAGCATATTTTTTACACCCGGTACGCTCTTAATATCCATACTGCATGTTGCGCTCATTGCGGCAAGATGCCCTGTATCAATCACAATCTGCTGCCCCGGCTGCAGCTCATACTCAATTACATGCCCGTCAAATTCAGCGAACATCGTTCCTTGCCCGCTCACCCTCTGCATAATAAAACCCTCGCCTCCAAAGAGACCTGAACCCAGCTTCTTTCGAAAATGCACAGACAGCTGTACGCCTACCTCGGATGCCAGAAACGCGCTTTTCTGGAATATCATATCCTGCCCCGGCACAAGCTGAAACGCCTTAATGGAACCAGGAAAGCTTGATGCAAACGCAATCATGCCTGGTCCTCCCTGTGCAGTATAAATATTCTGAAACATCTTCTCTCCAGAAAATGCTCTGCCGAACGCCTTTCCAATGCCGCCGTTACTTGTCGTCTCCATCAACATGTTAGGAGACATCCATGACATTGCTCCTCCTTCTGTAATCATCTTTTCTCCGCTTTCAAGCTCACAGATCACTACCGGAAGAGTCTCTCCCTGTATTTGATACCTCATTCTCTTACCTCCTCGTACTGCTTTTATTTATATAGAATCCAGCTGCTCAAGCTGTTCCATATATGCGTTAATACGTTCTTCCTCCCTTGCTGTAACAGGTATACCGGAAAAATAATATTGAATCTTTCCCCCATGGTCAGTCACAGAAGACGCCGCTACTTTTTTATATCCAAGCTTTCTTAGAAGCTGGCGTATGGTTCCTGTATTTCCGTCTACGTATTGTATGTTTTCCGGAAAGATTTTTTTATAATATGCCTTAAAGTAATTAAAATGCGTACATCCCAGTACAAACGCCTTATATTGCAAAAGAGGATAACTACTCAGCTCTTCCTTAAGATATTCTGTAATCTCCTCCGTATTAAAACTACCCATTTCTGCAAAACGGACCAAGCCTGGAAGGGCCACAAGATCTACCTTGTCTTCACGGTCTACCTGTTCTACCAGATGATGAAGCTTGTCTCCGGCAATCGTTACCGGCGTTGCCGCAACAAGAATTCTTCCCGGCAGATGACCATACAGCTCAACCGCCTGCTTTACAGCAGGCTCCATGCCGATTATCGGCACAGGAAACTTACTTCTGTATTCCTTTGCTGCAACGCTGGTTGCCGTATTGCAGGCAATGACAATGGCGTCAACCTGCCTTTTCAGCATAAATCTAATAATCTCATCAATATATCCTTTAATCTGCCTTTCCGTTTTTTCTCCGTAGGGCACATGCTCCTCATCGGCATAATAAATAAATTCGGCTTCCGGAATTTCCCGAAGAGCCTGGTGAAGAACCGACAAGCCTCCTATTCCTGAATCAAATATACCTACCCTCATCTATTCAGTTACTCCTGTGTACCTTTTTATCTTAAAATATGTCCGAGGCTATTATATCATATTTCCCTTGACATGTCCTACAATTTTTAGTATCATTAAATTCAATTTTTAGAGCACGCTCTATTATATAGATGTTTTTATATAGAAGGAGAGGTTCATAGAAATGTTAAATATATCCTTACTATTTGTAATGGAACTAATCGGTACAATCGCATTCTCCTGTTCAGGCGCCCTGGCGGCCATCCGTAAAAGACTGGATCTCCTGGGAGTCATTGTACTTGGCGTAATTACGGCAACGGGAGGCGGAATGTTCCGCGATATACTCATCGGGAACATTCCCCCCTCCCTTTTCAAAAATTCCCTTTATGTGATACTTGCCGTAATATCTGCAATTATTATATTCTTTACTGTACAATCCCGGCGTCTTTTAAAAATCTTTACACAGATCGAACGCTATAACCAAATCTATAATTTTCTGGATGCGATCGGACTGGGCGCATTTACCGTAGTGGGCGTAAATACTGCTGTTTCCACTCAAATCAGCGATTATTTCTTTCTGACTATCTTCCTTGGCGTCATCACCGGAGTAGGCGGAGGCATTTTAAGGGATATCATGGTCTGTGAAATCCCTTCTATATTAAAAGAACATATCTACGCCTGCGCTTCACTGGCCGGCGCACTCCTCTATGTATTTACGTATAAGATTTTCCTGCAGGATTTTGCCATGATTCTAAGCGCGCTTGTTGTAATTGCCATACGAATGCTGGCAAGACGTTATGATTGGAATCTGCCCCACAGCAGACTCTCATAGAGCTTTGGCCGGGATAAAATGCTCTTCTAAACCTCTGTAAACAACGCTGCCTACATCTGATAATTAGAAAATCCGGCATTTTCTGCAAGACTTTTTAGACCATCAAACACTTCTTCTATAGAGTAATCATGCTCTTTTAAAAAAACATCCTCTTTTTCACTTATGTATTCGTAAAACAGAATAGCTGTTTCCAGTTCTTTTTTATTTGCATAGTCTATATTTTCAAGAAGCTGATTCTCGGCTTCGTTGATTTTCCCTTTATCTGCCATAGCTTTGAGTTCATCTAATCCTGTACCGGAAACAGAATATTTATTTTCTGCTTCCAGTTCCACCTTTGTATATTTTTTCCCAAGCATCAGAGAAAAAAGAACTCTCACCATCTCCTTAATCATACGCATAATATAGTCTTTTTCATCTTCAAATATCATACTTTTTACCTCTTACTTTAACAAGCGCCTGTTTCGCTTTTTTCACTTCTTCTATATCTGTCCGCAGAATACTATATTCACTGAATCCAGGAAGACCCATGCTAACTCCTTGTCTCCGGTAAACCATGCCGCTGTCTATAATTTGTTTCCCGGACATATGAAAGCTTAATGTGGAAAATTTCTCTGCCATCTGTCGGACAGCCTCTGCATTGACCCCGCTGCCTGCCATAATTTCAATCCGATCCTCGGCCTGCAAAAGCAGTTTCTTAAAAACCTCCATCCCTTTTGTACATACCGCCGCTTGACCGGAAGTAAGAATGGTATCAACCCCCAGGTGGACTGCCGTCTTCAAAGCCTCATAAGGATCCCTGCATACGTCAAATGCCCTGTGCAGCGTAAGCTTTATGGGTCCTGCACATTCTCTAAGCTCCTCCATCCTCTTTATATCCAGACCTCCGCCGGCTTCCAGGCATCCCGCCGCTATTCCGTCTGCTCCTAACTCACGGAACATCAGAATATCTTCCTTCATCATCTGAAATTCTGCATCCGTATACAAAAAATCACCGAATCTCGGACGCACCAATACATGCAGGTCTATCTTACATAACTCCCGGATTTGTTTAAACTGGCTCACTCCGGGAGTTGTCCCGCCAATGATAAGATTCGAGCAGACCTCAAGACGATCTGCCCCTCCTTCCTGTGCAATCAGGGCAGATTCTACAGAATCAACACATACTTCTAACCTTGGTTTCATATTAAACCTCTCTTCCTATTATGTTACCGGAAATACCTGCAGGATGTGAATAATAATGATTATAACACAGAATCTGGCTTTCATCTATCTGATATCTTTACAAACTTATTACTATATTGCATAATCTTATAAAGAGGATTTCTCATGAAAATCTAAAACAATACATTCAGAGCAGAAAGGAGAACCTACAAATGGAATCAAATGTAAAGGAGTATATTACCAGAAAGGTAAAAGAACTTATCAACTCGCCTACCTGCTGCGCAGAAGCAAAGGCGGCCGGACAGAGCTGGCTTAATTCTGTTGGAACTGACAGGGAGGCCGACGCAGCAAAGATACTGATTGCCGAGCTGGAAGAGGATATCATGCCGATTGAAGGACTTATCGCTTTTGCCGGATCCGAGGCCGGCGCCCAGGTATTTGGCACAGAAAAAGCAAAACAGGTGAAGGCCCACGCTGAGGAAATAAAATCTTCCGGCGCAAAATACTGCGACTGTGCGGCATGTGAGGCAATCCTTGAAAAGAAAGAGGCTCTTCTATAGCGGCAGCGCAGGCTTCTTGTCAGCGGCTGCATGAAATGTAAAAAGACTTGTAAAGGCGGTGTAATGAACCGGATTT